>JAGATI010000161.1 GCA_017621295.1 Clostridia bacterium
AAATAATAGACATTAAACCAATTACAGAATTAATCTATAGATAAAAAAATAAAATGGCAAATTATATAAGGGATTTTATGAAAGAAAAATTTGCCACCTATTACTTAACAGATACGTTAAGTAAAAAATTTAAACCCAACTATTGTCTTTTTATGTAAAATATTGTATAATAGAAGAATACTAGTAAAAAATGAACAAAAAGGAATATCCCTTTTGTTCATTTTTATATAAATAAAGAATTAAAGGGGGAAATTTAAATATGGCAAAAATACTAGAAGATGTATCAAGAACATTTAATGAGTTTTTGTTACTACCAAATTTAACAGATGAAAGATGTATACCAAGTAATGTTAGTTTAAAAACACCACTTGTAAAATTTAAAAAAGGTGAACAGCCAAAATATTCAGAGAACATTCCATTTGTATCAGCTATAATGCAAGCCGTTTCAGGAGAAAAGATGGCTATTGCTTTGGCGCGCGAAGGGGGATGTTCTTTTATTTATGGTTCACAATCAATCGAATCACAAGCAGAAATGGTAAGAAGAGTAAAAAAACATAAAGCAGGATTTATAGACAGTGATTCAAATGTGAAAAGTGGAACACCACTAAAAGATGTAATTGCTTTAGTAGAGAAAACAGGACATTCTACAGTAACTATTACAGAAGATGGAACAAGTAATGGTAAATTTTTAGGATTAGTAACAGATAAAGATTACAGAATTTCTAGAGTAAATTTAGATGAGCCTATAGATAAGTTTATGACTCCAAGAGATAAAATCGTTTGTGCTAAAAAAGGAATTAGTTTAGCAGAAGCAAATGATATTATATGGGAAAATAAAATAAGTTGTCTTCCAATATTAGACGAAAATGATAATCTAGAACATTTAGTATTTAGAAAAGATTATGAAGATAGAAAAAATAATCCAGATTCATTATTAGATGAAAATAAAAGATATATAGTAGGTGCAGGTATTAATACAAGAGATTATGCCGAAAGAATTCCAGCATTAGTAGAAGCAGGTGTAGATTTAATTTGTATGGATTCATCAGATGGATATTCAGTATGGCAAAAAAATACTATAGATTGGGTAAGAGAGCACTATGGTGATGATATAAAAATAGGTGCTGGAAATGTTGTAGATAAAGAAGGATTCTACTATTTAGCAGAAGCGGGAGCAGACTTTATTAAAGTTGGTGTTGGTGGAGGTTCAATTTGTATAACTCGTGAGACAAAAGGAATCGGACGTGGACAAGCAAGCGCATTAATAGATGTTGTAGAAGCAAGAGATGAATATTTTGAAAGAACTGGTATATATATTCCTATTTGTTCAGATGGTGGAATAGTTCATGATTACCATATAACATTATCACTAGCTATGGGAGCAGATTTTGTTATGATGGGAAGGTATTTTGCTCGTTTTGATGAAAGCCCAACAAGAAAAGTAAAAATGGGAGGAAACTTTGTAAAAGAGTACTGGGGAGAAGGTTCTAACCGTGCAAGAAATTGGCAAAGATATGACTTAGGAGAAGCTGGAAAAAATAAATTAAGTTTTGAAGAAGGTGTAGATTCATATATACCATATGCAGGACCACTAAAAGATAACTTAGCTGTAACTGTAAGTAAGATAAAATCAACAATGTGTAATTGTGGAGCTATTAGCATTCCAGAATTCCATGAAAAAGCAAGACTTACTTTGGTATCTAATATTAGCATTAAAGAAGGTAGTGCACATGATGTTGTTTTAAAGGAAGTGCAAAATGAGGATTAATGACCCAAGAAGGGACGGAGTTTTTGGGTCATTAGCGTTAATGAAAAATTAAAGATTTGTTTGACCCAAAAGCTCCGTCCCTTCTTGGGTCTGGGTTAAAAAGAAAGGAAATCTAAAATATGAATGAAAAAGAACTAATATTAATTATAGACTTTTATGGTCAATATAATCAATTAATAGCAAGACGTGTTCGTGAATGTAATGTATATTCTGAAATTGTACCATTTAGTACAAGTATAGAAAAAATAAAAGAAAAAAATCCAAAGGGAATTATATTCACAGGAGGACCTGCTAGTGTTTATGCTGAAAATGCACCAAAGTGCGCAAAAGAAATATTTAAGCTTGGTATTCCAGTTCTTGGAATTTGCTATGGTATGCAACTTATGACACATATGCTTGGAGGAGAAGTGGAACAGGCAGATAAAAGAGAGTATGGAGTAACTAGTGTAAAAATAGATAATTCGTCTAAATTATTTGCAGGTTTTGAAGATAGCAATGATTGTTTAATGAGTCATACAGATTTTGTAAATAAATTACCAGATGGATTTGAAAATATAGGCTCAACAAATCATTGCCCAAATGCAGCAATGCAAAATATAGAAAAGAACTTTTATGGAATTCAGTTTCACCCAGAAGTAAATCATACAAATAAAGGAACAGAGATTTTAAGAAATTTTGTATACAATATTTGTGGATGCACAGGAAACTGGAAAATGAGTTCATTTGCAGAAGAAACTGTAAGAGCTATAAAAGAAAAAATAGGAAACAAAAAGGCTTTGTGTGCACTATCTGGAGGAGTAGATTCTTCTGTTGCAGCAGCATTAATTAATAAAGCAATAGGAAAAAATTTAACTTGTATATTTGTAGACCATGGATTATTAAGAAAAAATGAAGCAGATGAAGTAGAAGAGGTCTTTACTAAAAATTTTGATGTCAACTTTGTTCGCGTTGATGCAAAGGACAGATTCTTAAGTAAATTAGCAGGAATTTCTGATCCAGAACAAAAAAGGAAAATAATTGGTGAAGAATTTATTCGTGTATTTGAAGAAGAAGCAAAAAAGATAGGCACAGTAGATTATTTAGTACAAGGAACTATCTACCCAGACATAATAGAAAGTGGAGTAGGAGTAGGTGCTAAAATAAAAAGTCACCACAATGTAGGTGGACTTCCAGACTATGTTGATTTTAAAGAAATAGTAGAACCATTAAGAGATTTATTTAAAGATGAAGTAAGAAAAGTAGGATTAGAATTAGGCCTTCCAGAGTTTTTGGTATATCGTCAACCATTCCCAGGACCAGGCTTAGCAATTCGTGTAATAGGTGATATTACAGATGATAAATTAGAGATTTTAAAAGATGCAGATTACATATTTAGAGAAGAAATTGCAAATGCTGGTTTAGATAGAACTATTAATCAATATTTTGCAGTATTAACAAATATTAGAAGTGTAGGTGTAATGGGAGATGAAAGAACATATGATTACACTATAGCTTTAAGAGCAGTAACTACATCAGACTTTATGACAGCAGAATGGACTAAAATTCCATATGATGTATTAGAAAAAGTATCATCAAGAATTGTAAATGAAGTAAAACATGTTAATCGTGTTGTTTATGATATAACAGGAAAACCACCTGCAACTATTGAGTGGGAATAAATCAATTGACATAATTTAGCAAATATGCTATACTAACAAAAGTAGAAAATAACGAGATAAAAATAGTATATTAAATTTGTTTATAAATGTAATTGTGTATGTCGATTGAAAAATTGTCGTTTTCAAGTAGCCTAAAAACAGATTGATATATTTGTTTTTAGGTTATTTTTGTGCTCAAAAACGATTCATCAAAAACGCAAGAACCAAGTAAGGGACTTTAAAATCTGAGTCGTTATAAAAATAGAAAAATAAGTTATATTTTGAAGTGACCAAAACTTAAGTTCTTAAGTAGATTTTTATGCCTATAACTGGTCACTTTGGTCCTTAAGATGGGGCAGAAGGAGAGAAAATGGAAGAAAAAAATGTAAAATTTGAAGATTTAGGATTATCAGAAAATGTCTTAAGAGCATTAGATGAATATGGATATAAGGAACCAACACCAATTCAAGTAAAAACAATACCTTTTATTATGGAAGGAAAAGATGTAATTGGTCAATCACAAACAGGAACAGGGAAAACTGCTTCTTTTGGGTTACCTTTAATCGAAAGTATTGATGTAAGCCTAAATAAAGTTCAGGCAATTATTCTTTGTCCAACTAGAGAACTTGCTACTCAAGTAACAGGAGAACTTAGAAAATTCACAAAATATAAAGAAGGTGTTAAAGTTTTAGCTGTATATGGTGGTGAATCTATAGAAAGACAAATTAAAGGACTAAAACAAGGAGTTAAAATTGTTGTTGGAACACCAGGTAGAGTAATGGATCATATGAGAAGAAAGACATTAAAATTAGATAATGTAAAAATGTGTGTACTTGATGAAGCAGATGAAATGTTAAACATGGGATTTGAAGAAGATATTGAAACTATATTAAAAGAAGTACCAAGCCAAAGACAAACTGTACTATTTTCAGCAACAATGAATAAAAGAATTTTAGGAATTACTAAAAAATATTTAAAAGAACCTAAAAACGTAAAAATAAAAGCAAAAGAATTAACAGTAGATCGTATAGAGCAGATTTCTTTAGAAGTAAAGCAAGCTATGAAAGATGATACAGTTATGAGATTGATAGATTTAAATAATCCTACAAAAGCTGTTGTATTTTGTAACACAAAAAGAAAGGTAGATGATTTAATAGAGAAATTAAAATCAAATGGATATAAAGCAGAAAGTTTGCATGGAGATATTAAACAAGCTCAAAGAGATAGAATAATGAAAAGATTTAAAACAGGAGAATTCCAAATTTTAGTTGCAACAGATGTTGTAGCAAGAGGTATAGATGTAGACGAATTAGAACTTGTAATAAATTATGATATTCCACAAGAAGAAGAATACTATGTTCATCGTATAGGAAGAACAGGAAGAAATGGAAGTATGGGAAAAGCTTATACTTTTGTAGTAGGAAAAGAAAAGAGTAAAATTTATAGTATTCAAAAATATGCAAATACTAAAATATTATCAGGTAAAATTCCTACAATAGAACAAATAAAAAAAGTAAAAAATCAAAAAAAGATTGATGACATTCAAGAAATAATAGATACAAATAAAAACGAGTCATCAGAGATAAATGATGAAATATTAGAAAAATTATTACAAAAAAATGATATAAAAATAGTAGCAAAAGCATTACTTTCTTTAATTACAAATAAAAAAGAAAATAATGAAAAGCAAGATTTTGATTTTAAACCAGGAGAAGAAATTAAGCTATTTTTAAATGTTGGAAAAAAAGATAAGATAATGGTAAAAGATATTGTTGGAAGCATTTCTGCAAATACAGCAGTATCTGGAAGCGACTTGGGAAAAATAAACATATTAGATAAATTTTCTTTTATAGAGGTACCAGGAGAATATGTAAATGAAATTTTAACATCTATGAAAGATAAACAAATAAAGGGTAGAGATGTGAGAATAGAAGTGGCAAATGGATAAAACATTGCTGAACATTGGGTGGATATTTTACCTCGTTCCCAATGTTCCAAAATAAATGTAACAATAAAATTAAAACATAAACAAAATTGAATAAAAAACAAAAAACATCAAAAACTAAATACTGGTGATGAATATATGAAAATATCTTGGATAAAGTATAAAAAAGACGAAGATAGTTTTAAAATACCAGAAAATTTAGGATTTGATGTTTTTAAATTACAAGATTTAGAAAATACAGACAATAAAATTAAAGAATTAATAGATAAAAAATATCACACTATAATTGTTACTAATGAAGTTGCATCATTTTCAGAAGATATGATAAAAAAATATAAATACAGTACAGATATAAATATTATTATTTCGCCTAGAAAAGATTAGCTCTTGGCATAAAAATTTTAAATAAGCATAAAATTGCATTAGATAATACATAAATAGGAGGAATATATGACTAATATAAGTAATAAGAATGTTAAATATAATAAATTTATGTGTGATTTCTATAATCAATTTAGTAAAATAAATAATAATTATTCAGACTTAGTTTTTTTATGTATTGGTACAGATAGAATGACGGGTGATTGCTTTGGTCCATTAGTAGGAAATAGAATTAAAGAAGCAATTGTAAATAATAATATAAAATGTACAGTTTATGGTGATTTAGAAAATCCATTAATATATTCTGGCATAGATAAAAGTTTAAGAGAAATCAATGAAAAATGTGATAATCCATGTATTATAGCTATAGATGCGGCTCTTTCTAATGAAAGTAATATTGGCAAGATTTTAGTAAGAAAAGGTGGGCTGAAATTTGGAGTAGCTATAAATAAGGGAAGAAGAGAAGTGGGTAATATTAGTATAAAGGCGATTATAGGAAGAAATTATAAAACAACACACAAAAATATGGAATTATTACAAAATACATCATTAAATTTTGTAATGAATTTAGTAGATATTGTTTCTGAAGGAATAGTAGAAATAATTAAGAGAGAATATAGTAAGTCTACGAATTTGATAATATCGTAGCTATTTTAAAATATAAATAAAGTTTTCTTCTATTAGAATAAAATAGCAAAAATAGGAAAAAATCTATATATAAATTGCGAAGAGAAATCGGGAGGTATATATGGATATAAGTAGTATGAAGAATATGATTGTTCTGAAAGATTTACCATCTAACATAGTAGAGGAAGCTATTGTAATATTAAAGTCAAATACAAAGATAAAAAAGCCAGAACTTGCTAAGAATAAACTAGAAAATTTTAAAGATAGTAAAAATAATAGGGAAGATAAAGATAGTAAAGATTATATAATAAAGGAAGCAGAATTTGTTATATCAAATTATATTTCAAAAATCGAGAATCAGGATATTAAAGGTAAAAAAGAGTTAAGACAGTTAGAAAAAAAATATAAAAAACTGAAGGTATGTACAATAGGAGTAATAATTGTAACTGTTGTAAGCTTTATTTTTAATATAATATAAAGGTATGTGCATAAAACATCTTGGATAGGAATATACATTAAAATGTAAATCTACAAAGGAAGTAATGATGTTTAATTTTAAATAGCACATTAAAGATGTAAAAGATGTGCACTAAATTTTGTGCACATCTTTTATGTCTTAACAGTGTATATTAAATTAACACCATTGACAAAGGAAGAGGTGTTTTTATTATGGAAAAAATAATAAGTACAGAGGAAAGAATAAGAAGGGCAGAAGAGATATATCAAAAAAGAAGAAATCAAGGTGTTAGACTAACAGGTAATACAGTAAATATAAGCAGTAAACCAGATGTTTCTTTATTTAAAAAAATGGTTTGTAAAATCATAATTTGTATTATTATTTATTCTGTATTTTACATGATAAAAAATTCAGGTGATTTATTTTCGCAAGATATCTTAAACAAGACTAAAGAAGTTTTATCTTATGATATGAATATTAAAGTGATGTATGATAAAACAATAGATTATTTTAAAGGATTAAATATTAATTTTAACGAAATAAATGAAAATGAAGTAAAAAAAGATAATAATGAAAATAATAATGAAGAACAAACACAAAACGGTGATTTACAAACTGAAGGAGAAACTAATAATCAAGACGGAAATGGTCAAGATGCAAGCTATACTCTTGGTGTAGGTGGGGGAAGTGAGATATCATCAGAGGAAACATCAACTCAAGAACAAAAAAGCCAAATGGAAATTGATGCACAATATGTAAAAGATAATTACAAAATAGCTCTTCCATTAAAAGGAACAATTACATCTAGGTTTGGACCAAGAACACCAAGTAGTATTATATCTGCAAATCATGCAGGAATAGATATAGGTGTAAATGAAGGAACGAAGATTGTTTCTGCAATGGACGGAAAAGTTATGATTTCTTCTTCACAAGGTGATTATGGAAATCATATAAAAATAGTTAGTGGCAATGTTACGACATTATATGCTCATTGTAAAACTTTGCTAGTAAAAGAAGGTGATGAAATAAAACAGGGAATGGAAATTGCAGAAGTAGGTCAAACAGGAAGGGCAACAGGACCTCATTTACATTTTGAAATAAGAGTAGATGATAGATTAGTTAATCCAGAATATATTTTACAGTTTTAAAAAAGGAGTTGTTCTATCATGCAAATAAAAATAGATTTAAAGATTTTTATTGTGGTTTTAATTTTTTTACTTACAAGACAATTAGAAGTATATTGTGTGATAATGTTATTTGCTATTTTACATGAATTTGGACATTTAATTACTGGGATGATATTAGGATTTAAGCCAAGAAAAATTAAAATTTTACCTGTAGGGGTATCTGCATGTTTTTATATGAACTTAAAGAACTATAATGAAAAGGTTAAATCTGCAAATATATTAGCATTAAAGAAGATAATTATTGCTATTTCAGGACCAATTACCAATTTTATTATTGCATTTGTATGTGGATTTTTTGAGATTTCATTATTTAATATATCAACAGAATTTATAGTTTTTTCTAATTTATTAATTGGATTTTTTAATTTGATACCAATTTATCCATTAGATGGAGGAAGAATTGTAAAAAGTATTATACATATAAAGGTGGGATTAAAGAAATCGTATAAATATACATATATGTTATCAAATATTACTATAATTTTTCTTACAGTTATTTCTAGTATAGCTATTTTATATTTAAAAAATATATCTATTTTAATAATTTTAATATATCTATGGATTATGGTAATTATAGAAAATAAGAGATATAATTCTAAAATGAATATATATAAATTGATAGAAAATATAGATGATAATAATGAATGTATATCTTTTGTAGAAGTTTAATGAAGCTAGTGGAATAATAGAAAAGTAAATTTTTTTTGTATATATTGTGTGGAAATAATATTAATTTGTAATTTTTCTGAATTTAGAATGTAATATTTAGTTGTTAAATAGTCCGTCCTGAAAGATTGATAGTATGTGTTTTTTTATATTAATGGCTCAGTCCATAATTTAAGAACTTTTAAGCTCAATTTTCGGCACCCTTCCTGTGCTCATTCCTTTAAAATAAAGGAATGCCACGGACACTTTCCAAAAATTTCGCTAAAAAGTTCTAAAATTATTCCAATCACACATTAATATAAAAAAACACATACTATCAATCTTTCAGGACTACTCTAAAATGTTTAAATTTAGCATTTTTAAGTTGAAAGTAATTTTTAAGTAGGATAGGTTTAAGAAAAAAATATATAAATTACTTAATCTTTAATAGCTTTTTCTACTAAATCGGAAGTACAATGAGGACATTTAGTAGCATTATAATTTATTTCAGAAAAACAATATGGACAGATTTTTGTTTCTGGAGTTTCTTCTTTAATTTCTTCTGTTTCTTCACTTTCTTGTTTTCCTTTTTTATTTTTTAGTAATTTTTTTGTTTTCTTATTTAATTTATCTAGTTCACCTTTAGCAATTTTTTCCATTCTTTTGTTGATAGTATTAGCAGTTTTTATTGCAATGAAAATAGAAAATGCTATAATTAGGAAATCGATTATGGCTGTTATAAAAGCACCATATTTAATAGATGCATTTCCTACTGTAAATATTAAGTCTGAAAAATCTACTTTTCCAGTGAAAATTGCTACAGTAGGCATTATAATGTCATTAACTAATGATGTAACTATTTTTTGGAAAGCACCACCAATAATAACACCTATTGCCATATCCATTATATTTCCACGAGTTGCAAATTCTTTAAATTCCTTTAACATAAAAGATCCCCCTTTTTTGCTTTATAATAATAATATTACGATATTTGTAGGAAAAAGTCAATAAAAAAGTGTTGCAAAGTATGATGAAATATGATAAAATACCAATACTTAGAAAAATACGAGATATTTTTCTAATCCTTACTTACATAAAAAGTGTAGGTTATAAATCCATAAGGAGGTGAAAGAATAATGAACAAATACGAGAGTGTTATCATTATTAATCCATCTGTAGATGAAGAAGGAGTTAAATCTTTAGTTGCAAAATTTACAGATTTGATTAATACTGATGGAAAAGTAGAAAAAGTTGATGATTTAGGAAAAAGAAAATTAGCTTATGAAGTAAAAAAACAAAAAGAAGGATATTATCAAATATTAAATTTTGAAGCTAATCCTGAATTAATAAAAGAACTTGAAAGAAATTACAGAATTACAGATGAAGTAATAAAATTCATGACAATAAAAGTTGATGAATAATTTCGGGGGCCTTTAATTATAGAAAGGTAAGGTAGAATTATATGAATAAAGTAATTTTAATGGGTAGATTAACGAGAGATCCAGAAGTAAGATATACACAAACAAATAATACATTAGTTGCTTCTTTTTCATTAGCTGTAAATAGAAGATTTGCACGTCCAGGAGAAGAAAGACAAGCAGATTTTATTAATATAGTAGCATGGAGCAAATTAGGAGAGTTTTGTAGTAAATATTTTAAAAAAGG
>JAGATI010000162.1 GCA_017621295.1 Clostridia bacterium
CCTTCTTCAATTTCTTTAAAGCCTTTAATAGCACTCAACCTTACAATAATGGCATCTATAATTTGTGCTGCAGATGAATCTTCTGGTAATTCTTTTGTTACTTCTCGTGTAACTTCCATAACTAAATCTTTCATCATAATAATCAACTCCTTGTAAATATATCAAATATATCAAATATATTATAACATATTTTTAGTAAAATAGTTACAAATCTTAATATTTTCTGTAGTTTTGTAATCTCAAACAAGTTTTCCTTTACATTATTACTATTTGTCTTAATAAATTGTAACAATAAAATCAAGCCCCTATTTATTCTCTAAATTCATCGTTTATATGCAATACATTATCAATTAATAAAAAACAAAATAATATTACTTTTTTTGAAGAAAAAAATGGTTTTAATTTCTTATTTTTATTTTTATAAATTCATTAGTCTCTATTGTTGCATATCCTCCAATTGGAAATGTAAAAATTGGAGTTGTATGTCCAAAATCTGCATTTATAATAACAGGTATATCTATAAGTTCTTTCTTCGTTTCAATAATTTCTTTCCACTTTTTTTCATTCATATTAGCCCCTTTCTCTGCTCTTCCAATTATAAGACCTTTTATATTTTTTTCTTTTAAATGATGCAATAAAGATTGTAAATTTCTATCAAATTCTCTTATAAATTCATTTCCCACCAAATCATCATCTTCTAAAAACAAAATACTATCTTTCGCATCTGGCATATATTCTGTCCCCTGTAACAAATTCAAAGTACATAAATTTCCACCTATTATATCTCCTTCAGCTTTTCCATAATTAATTATCTTCATGCCATCATTTTTTATAAATTCTCTATCTTCTTGATTTTTATACCAAGAGTCATCACTCCACTCTGTTGAACTTTCTATACTAATATCTTTATTATCCATTAGCATATCTTTGAAGTAATTCATAGTATAATCAAGTCCATATTTCATTCCAAAACTAGAAAAATGTGGTCCATAATACGTAATTAATCCTGTTTTTGCATAAATTGCATTACTAAGTGCTGTTATATCTGAAAATCCACATATAATTTTAGGATTTTCCTTTATCAAATTATAATCAATATAATCTAATAATTGATTAATATTATAACCACCTATTACTGTTAAAATTGCTTTAACATTTTCATCTTTAAATGCCTCATGTAAATCTTCTACTCTATCTACTATACTTGAACATCCGAAATCGTCGTTAATTGAATTCATAACATTTTTTCCAAAAGTAACTTTAAATCCCATTTGTTCTAATCTTCTTTTTGCTATTTCAATTACTTCTTCATTTAGAATTTTCATACTTCTAGATGGTGCAATTACTCTTATTTCGTCGCCTATACTTAACTTGCTTGGTATAATTTTATCCATAATTCTTCTTTCCTTTCATGTCTATATTTGCATTATTGTCTTTACAAATTCTTGTTTTGCTTTTTATAACATAATAATTTTTATAACACCTACATATTTAACAACCAATATGGTACAAAATATAAATTTCCCTCTTTCTTTAAAATATCCTTTGTTATTATAATACCAAATTTTACCTGATTAATACCCTTATCTTGATGAGCTTCAATAAATTTATTTATTGCTTTTAAATCCGAATTTTCAATCTGATTTGTATATTTAACTTCAATAGGAATAACATCTATATTTCTATCTATAATTATATCTATTTCTTCCTTATCAGAATTTCTGTAATAAAACTGTTTATAATTTTCTCTTTCACATAGTAATCTAAAGTCAAAATCCACCATTGACTCTACAATATGACCAGCCAAATTACCATCAATATTTTTTTGCTTAAGTAAACTATTTTGAATTCCATTATCTAAAATACTTAACTTCTTATTAGTACGAATTACTTTTGCAATATTATTTGAATAATTTTCTAATATATTAATTAAAAAGGCTTGTTTAAGATAACCTAAATATGTCATTATAGTTACTGTATCAATTCCAAAAGTACTTGCTATACCAGAATATGCAAAGCTTTGCGAATTATTTGCAGCAATATAGTATAATAACTTTTCCAATATTTCTGGTGACTTTATATTATACATAGTTAAAATGTCTTTATATATTCCTCTAGTTATAATATCTTCTGATAATTGCTTTTGCCAAACCTCAATATCTTTAACCTCAAAGTATTCAGGATATCCGCCTATAACCATATATTTTTTAAGAATTTTCTGAATTCTTAGTTTTAAATCCTGATTATAATATATTTCTTCTAATTTTTTTATGGTCTTATCTATATTATTCGAATCAAACTTAGGTATTTGTATATCTTCAGTTTTAGAAATGTATGTCATATAAAAATTCATAAATTGATTGAACGTTAGTGGTAATACACATATATTTTCTATTCTTCCTAGTAAAGATTCGTTTGCGTCTTTAAATAAATGCATTGATGATGAACCTGTTATAATAAATTTAATATTGTACTTTCTATCAAAGTATGTCTTTAAATAGTTCTGCCAATTTTTTATAAAATGTATTTCATCAATAAATATATATACTTTTGATTCTAATTTTGATATATTTTCTTCCAATATTTCATTAAAATATATATCTAATACATCTGATAATTTATCATTTTTATCGAAAAATAAACTTGGATCATCTCCACTAAATAATAGTATTCTCTTGCTATCTACTTTTTGCTCTTTTAATAAATAATTTATTGTTTGATATATTAAAGTAGATTTCCCAACTCTTCTAGGTCCAATAATACTTAGAATTCTTTTATTATTGATTTTTTCTATAATATCATCAAATTCCTTTCTTTTTCTTCCAAGCAAAAATTGTTCATTTATTTTCTCATTATTCCACCAAGGATTCGTCATTGATAAATTTAATTTTATATCCACCTCTATTTCCTCCTCTTATTATTATATGTATCTCTTAATTTATTATAACATTTTTATTGAATTGACTCAACAAATTTTATGTATTTTGTTGAATTTATTCAGGTATTTTTGTCGTACCATATGTGATTTCTTCATTATAATTGTCTGTACTTTCTGCTATTTGAGATAATAGTATATAATATTTCAAATCAAAATTATTTCTTAACTATAATAAAACCAAAAAAAGAAATCGGAAAATCAATTTTTTAAATTGACTTTTAAAACCGATTTCTAAATAAATATATCTTTAGAATAAATTTATTGAAGTTCTTTTCTATTATTTTGAACAATTTTTAAAGCATCTTCTAAAGCAACTTCAAGACCTGCTAAAATATTATCAGCATAATCTTTAGTTCCTTTTGAAATTTCTCTAGACATTTCATTTGCAGTTTCTATTATTTCTGCCTTTTTCTCATATGCCTTTCTAGTTATTTCATGTTCATCTATCATTGATATTATTCTATTTTCAGCCTCTTTAACTATGCTATCTGCTTCTCTTTGTGCCTCATCTAATATACGTTGTCTTTCTTCTTTAACCCATTTTGCCTGTTTTAACTCATCTGGCAATTTTAATCTTACCTCTTTTATTATTTCTAAAACTTCATCTTTATCAACAACACATTTAGTAGAAAAAGGAACCCCTTTGCTTCTTTCTAATATATCTTCTAAAGTTTCTAATAAAGTAAATATTTCCATGATTAAACCCCTTTCAAGCTTAAGAATATGAGACTTACACGCCCATATTTTCTACAATCATATACATTAAGATTAAGTTCTTTTAAACCTTTTAATTCTCTTTCTTCTTTATCTGTTTCTATGATTATCTTTCCATTTTCATTTAATAATTTTAATGATAAAATTGTTTTTACAGCATCTATAGCTATGTTTGCATCATATGGGGGATCTAAAAATATAATATCAAATTTTATATTTTCTTCACTTAAATTCTTCAAACATTTTTTATAATCTTTATTAATAACAATTGCTGATTCTGTAAATCTTGTCTTTTGTAAGTTCTTTTTTATAACATTAATTGCTTCATATGATTTATCACATAAATAAGCTTTTTTTGAGCCTCTACTTATAAATTCTATTCCTATAGAACCACTACCTGAAAACAAATCTAATATAACTGAATCTTCTTCTATATCTTTTTGTATTATATTAAAAAAAGATTCTTTAACCCTATCTAATGTAGGTCTTGTATTCATACTTTCTATAGTATCTAATTTAGTTCCTCTAGCACTCCCACTTATTACTCTCATAATCCCTCTTTTTGTCTATTCATATTTTATATTTTTTTATTAATATGTCAATATAAATCATTAAAATGTAACATATATTTAACACGTTTGTAATCTATGCGTAACGCACTTTATATTATACACTATTTATTCTATATTTTCAATGTTTAAATTTAAATAGAAAAACTCAAAATGTAGGTTTGTCAAACATATGTCACACTTATTTGATATCACTAGTGTTGAAATACCTGATATGATAATTTTGAACTTTAACTATTTATATATTCTAAA
>JAGATI010000163.1 GCA_017621295.1 Clostridia bacterium
CTTATAAATTTTCGATACATTATTTGAGAGCGTCCTATATTAGAACGCTCTCTTGGAATTATTAGAACTTTGTCGACAAAGTTTTAACCAGTCCATATGGGCTTACTCGGAAAAAGTATTCTCTGCCTAGTAATCCCACGTTTTTAGTTTCAACCTCGTCTAATATTCTGCTTGCGAACTTAGTTTTAACATTGGTCTGGCCATGATTTACCAATACTAACTTCAGTTTTCTAAACTGCTTCAAAAAGTCAATCATATCATCTGCTTTTGCATGAGCAGAGTATTCTGTTGTATATTCAACCATTGCTCTTTTCTTTGCAATAAGCCCTCCAATTTCCACATGTTCACCAGTTTTTGTGTTTCTCAAACGGTGTCCCAATGTTCCTTCGGCTGTATAACCAGTAAAATGAATAAGAGCATTTTCTCTTTTAATATACTCTGGTATATACAGTTGTGCAGGTCCATATGAACCCATCCCTGATGTTGTGAGGATTATTTTGCTTTCTGTAGCTTCTAAGATAGAAATTCTACTTGCCTTATCTACTAAAGTTAAGTTTTTAGGCAAGAAGTCTCTCATGTCATCCTTAATGTCTAATCCATCTCTAATATACCAATTGGTATATATAAAAGTCAATACCAAAATTACCAAAAAAGGGAAAATGTTTTTTACCAATTTAGGGAATATAAATTATCCAGTAGAATTATTAATATTTTCCATTTGCGACATTACATCTTTTATCCTATATGAATCTCCTGTTATATTGATAACATATGAATGATGTAATAATCTATCTAATATTGCATTTGCTAATATATTATCATTAAATAATTCTCCCCATTTAGAAAATACTTGATTTGTTGTTATTATTGTTGAACTTTTTTCATATCTCTTTGCTATTAATTGAAATAATAAGTTTGCACCATTCTTGTCCACTGGTAAATATCCTATTTCATCTATTATCAATAACTTATATTTGTTAAATGTTTTTAATGCATCTTTTAGTCGGTTTTCTTGATGTGCTATATTTAACTTTGTTATCAAATCATGGCAACTTATAAAATATGTACTTACTCTTTTCTTTGCTGCTTCTATTCCTATTGCTGTCGCTATATGTGTTTTTCCCACTCCACTTGAACCTACTAATAATATATTCTTTTTTTCTTCTATAAATCTTAATGTTCCTAAATCTAATATTTCCTTTTTATTTATGCTTGGTTGAAAATTGAAATCAAATTCTTCTAATGTTCTGATAAATGGAAATCCTGCTACTTTTATATTAAACTCTGATGCTCTCTGCTCTTTAAATTCTATTTCTTTTTGTGTTAATTCATACAAAGCATCTATAAAAGATATATTATTTTTATTTATTTCATCTAAATATGTTGATAAATATGAACTCATTTTATCTAGCTTTAATTTTTGTAAATTATTTATTACTTGATTATATATCATTATTTTTTCCTCTTTTCTTTACATATTTTTTATTATTTATTTATAAGTAATTTATCTAATTTTTTTAAGTTTTCATTTGTGTATTTTTCTATTTCTTGTTTTTCTTTATATGGCATATTTGCTTGCATTCCTTCCATATAATGTTCTTTTGTATAATTAATTATCTTATTATTAATTTCATGTGTTGCTATTACTTGCTTATTGTGGTATATATATAATATATTATCAATTTGTTTGGCTTGAACATATTGACCAATATATTTTGGATTAACAGAATATCTTTTACCTTTGTAGTAAATTAATGAGTCATTATATACTTTAGATTTTTCTACATTAACCAAGTATGATAACATTACACGATTACTTGGCATTGGTAATAGATATTCTTTTTCTTTCTCAAATAAAAGAATTGGTGGTATATTAGTTGTCTGGTTAACTGTTGCATTTACTTTATTTCTAATATTTTCTATTATTCTAATTAATTCTTCTTCATCTTCAAATTCATTATTATATGGAATTAACCATGACATAAATTTATTTGCCGTTTCATCTTTTCCTTTTGTTTCTGGGCTTCTGGGCTTACAAAGCTTTACCTTTGTTCCCATGTCTTTTGCAAATTGATTGAACTCTGGATTTACTTTTCTCTTATTTCCATTTATATCTACTACTGCTCTCATATTATCTGTTAATAGCTGTTTTGGTACACCGTTAATATACTTGAAAGTTGTCATTAAACATCTTTCTACATCTTCTCTTGTTTTTGTTTTACTATAAACAAAATTATGCAGTCTAGAATATCCTAAAGTTGTTGAAAATATATTAAATTCAAATAATTCTCCATGTTTACTAATGATTTTTAAATCTTCCTTCCAATCAAATTGTAATTGATCTCCGTGGGGATGTTTCATATCTGAGATGTACTTTAGATTTTTTATCTGGTTTCAAGTTATGTTTTGTTAGATATTTTTTAAAATTAGAATATGATCCTATTGATTTATCTTTTTGTAATAAATATTGATATATTCCTATTTGATTTACTCCACATAGTGTTATTTTAGATTTTATTTCTTCATAATATTTATCTAATTTTGATGACTTATTTTTTACTGCTGGTTTACCTTCATATCCTTCATAATATTTTTTTATTGTGTGTCTATCCATTTTAAATGCTCTTTCTAATTCACTATAATTTGGTTTAATTCCAAGTGTTTTCATTATTTCTAATTGTCCTTTCATATTTTTTAAATTTTCATCCATTTGATATACTCCTTTCTCATAAATTTGAGTATATCAAAGTGTTTATTTTACATCAAAAAAGTAACCAATTTTGGTAATTTTTATTTTCCCTTTTTTGGTTACTTTTATTTTATCATTTATAGTATACTTAATTGCC
>JAGATI010000164.1 GCA_017621295.1 Clostridia bacterium
AAAAAAATAAGCATTCATAATGCTTTTAAAGTTTTTTTTATTTGAAAAGTGTCAAACTCCCGTGTTCCTACAGTATAACCTTTTGTATTCATTAATACTTCCTCACTTTCTCAAATTTTTCGAGGAAATACCTTGCTCATTTTTTAAATTGGTAGTATAATAATTTTACAAACATATCGAACAGGGCATTTCCTGTTTGTTTAGAAGATTTAAATAGTGCAAATATTTAAGTCTTCTTATTTTTATTCTGCCATAATTCTTTTATGGCTTAGAAATTCATTTAAACAGTCAGCTTTTATCCAAAACTTTCTGCCTATTTTAATACTTGGGAAATCTTCTTGATGAAATAACTGTAAGCATTTTTGTTTTCCTATATGCAATAATCTGCATACATCATCTGTTGAGTATAATTTTATCTCAATTTCTTCTAAATTCTGCATAATTTTTACCTCCTCTCCTTGACAATCATTTTCCAATGTAGTATAACTATATTGTGAAAGATTTGTCAGAGCTTTTTAAAATTGTATATTGATTATACAATCACATTTTATATTTGTCAACATATTTTAAAAATAAATTAAAATACTTCACATTTAATTTTAGGGGGATTAAAAAATGCGAAAATTACCTCAATATTCCTTTAACGAGGGATTTTACATATGGTTTGATGTCGATTCTAAAGAAGAATACTATTCAACACCTGTATATATGTATAAAACTGATTTTAATGATGATTTAGAAAATCATAAAAGAAGAATCGTTCAAGAAAAAGATTTTTATAAAAAGAAACCAAGTAAAAAAGACTCAGCACAAAAACACCCAGCCACTATTCTTTACCCCTTCGCTGAACAGTTTGGAAGATTTTTAATCAGTTTATTAAATGCAGACTTTTCAAGTTTTAATACTGCTTATGATACATTTTTCTATTTGTATGGATTCGAATTATTAAAAGAATATACTCCTGATAAAGAATTAATGAATACATATTCAACAGAAGAAGAACTAATAAAAATAATGAAAATGGTATATGAGAACAGTTATGGATATTTAACAGATATACAATATAATTTTAGAAGATGTGTAGATTTCATATATAATCTAAATGGAAACGAAGAATTAAAAGACTGTAAACCAACTTCAAAATTGACAGCCTCATTAGTTACTCATCATAACGATGTTTATACATATTCAAGTAATATAGAGGTTATTTTAGATACATATTCAGATAAATACTTAAAATATGGTAATCAAACAATAGAAAAACTAACTAGAGAACTAGATAAAAATGACTCTTTTATAAAAATGACTAATGTATATACAAGTGAAAAATTAAGTAATATTGCTTTTGTAGTATTAGAGCAATTTGTAAAAAACTCTAATTTACCAATAAAAAGATGTCAATATTGCAATAGATACTTTATTCCAGCAATTAGGCAAGATGAACTATACTGTGATTTACCAAATGAAGATGGAAAACTTTGTAGAGAAAAAGGAGCAAAACAAACATATAAACAAAACCTAGAAAAAATTCCTGCTTTACTAGAATATAGAAAAGCATATCAAAAGAAATTTATGGAAGTTGCTAGAAGTGATAATAACAAAAAATTGAAAAAAGATTTTGACAGTTGGAAGAAAATTGCACAAAGTAAGATAAAAGATTATAAACAAGGAAAAGTTACAGAAGATGAGTTGTATAAATGGATGATAGAAAATAAGTAATAATGGAAGGTGTTCTTATGAAATTAAAAAACGTAACAATTAATAATTATAAATCATTTGGAGAAGAAGACAATTTCTTATTTACTGATAAACTAAATGTAGTCATTGGTAAAAACGAATCAGGAAAATCTAATATAATAGATGCTTTAGCAAATATAAATAAAATTGGTTTTACAGATAAAAAGTATTTCATTCCTAAGAATAGAAAAACTAATAAAGATATTAATATATTGTTAAACTTTGAAACATATAAAAATGAAAAAACATTTTATGGATTTCAAGGTAATGCTCATATAGAATTAAAATCTTATGGCAATTATTTACTTTCAGGAGATTTGTCAGAATTTATATCAAATAATGAAAAATATAACTCTCTCTTAAGCCAGATTGAAGAATTAAAAAAAATAGGTATATTTTTTCAAAATCAAAGTTCTAAAACTACCTTTAATGAAATGCTAGAAAATTTAAACTGTGCTAGTACTAATATATTTGTTTACTATAATACCTATGAAACAATTCTAAATTCATTAAAAAGAACAAATAACGAAAATTATATTAATATAGCTAATTTGATAGAGGAGGCTATAAACTTTCTTCAAAGTTTATATAACAATTTTCCAAATTTTATTAAAATAGAAGATATAATGTTGAGCTCAAAATATAATACGCAAGATATATTAGAAGATACACTATTAGCAAAATTTTTATCAATATGTAATATAGATATTGAAGAATTAGTTGAAAAAATGAACTCAACTGATATAGCAGATGTAAGAAATTATGAAAGAGATATAAATAGTAATATAAAAAATTATTTTACAAACGAATTTAATAATTTTTATAGCCAAGAAAATGTTGAGATAGAACTTGCAATCAACTCAAAAGAAATTAATATCATGGTAGACACGACACAGCGATATTTAGATTATGATGAAAGAAGTAATGTGCTTAAATGGTATATAAGTGCATTCATACAATTACAGTATATGGAAAAGAATAATACAAAATCAACTAAAAATAATATAATTTTAATGGATGAACCTGGAGTTTATTTACATGCTAATGCTCAAAAAGAAGTCACAAAGCTATTTTTAGATTTAATAAAAAATGAAAACCAGATAATTTATACAACGCATTCTCCATTTATGGTGGATATTGACTCTATACAAAATGTTAGAACTATAATTAAAGATGAAACTGGTTTGTCACACATATATAATAAAATTACAACTGTTCCTACAAGTTCTAAATCTACATATGACACAATTACACCTTTAACAAATGCACTAGGATTAAATTTAAATTATAACGTTGGACCAAATTTTAATAAAAAAAATATAATTGTAGAAGGTGTATCAGATTATTTCTATTTACATGGATATTATAAAAGTAAAAATATTAAGAATGTGCCTAATATTATACCTTCTACTGGTGGAAATAATATACCTGCTATTGCGTCAATACTATTTGGATGGAATTGTGATTTTAGTATATTATTAGATCAAGATAGCAAAGGGCATTCAATATATAATAGTATTAATGATTCTAAACAACCATTTATAGATAAAATTTTATTTATAGATGGAGATACAAAAAAGCATTTAGAAAAGGATTTTGAAATAGAAAATGTTTTTTCTGATAGTGATAGATTAAAATTTGGAATTACAGAAGAAGACTATTCAGACAATAAATATAATTATTCTTATATAACATATAACAAAATATTATTGAATGAGGATAAATATGATAAGGAAACAATTCAAAGATTTGACAATTTAGTTGAAAACATTAATATACAAAGTAAAAAGTAGGTGATTAAGATAAAACGAAGACTTAATATCTTTATAGATGAAAGTGGAGACTTTGGCTTTATAGGAGGTAGTTCGGAATTATATGCAGTATCTTTTACAATACATGAAAGTGATAATCCTATAACAAATGAATTGCAATATTTAAATGATAGCCTAAATAAGCAAAACTATAATGGAATGTTACATTTAGCCTATTTAATAGCGAAAAGAGATGACTATTCTTCATTTAATTTAGAACAAAGACAGAAAATATTTTGGACAATCTTTAATTTTGCGAGAAAAGTACCTGTAAAATTAAAAACAATAATATTAGATAAAAGATATATGAATAGCAAAAGTCAATTAAATAAAGCTATATCCATTGAAATAAATAAATTCATAAAAGAAAATCAAAGTTATTTTAATTCTTTTGAAAAAATCGTTATCTATTATGATAATGGCCAAGAAACTTTAGCAACAATACTTGATATTGTTTTTGCTACTAATGAAAGGGTTGAAAGAAGAATTGAATTTGATCACACTAAAAAAAGACTATTTCAAGTATCTGATATGCTAACATTTATTGATAAACTAGATTACAAATTTCATAATAATATACCATTTACTAAAGCAGAAAAATATTTCTTTACAAATAAAGAAATTGAATACATAAAAAGAAAATTAAAAAATAAGAGATTATAAAAAGCCATTCGTTTGAATGGCTTTTTGCGACGACTACCGTCAGCGCGGGTCAGGTCCTACTTAAGCTAAAACTATTTCAGACCCAGTAAATAATATTATTTATAATATATATTATTCATTTCTATAATCAAATTATACACTATTTTTTTGAAAATGTACATAGTTTTTTCAAAAAAATTTGCTAAAATTATGTAAATATGATATAATTATTTCGTAAACCAAAACATTTTACAAGGAGGTAACAATATGAGCAATATGATTAAGACTATCGAGCTTCCAGAAGAATTTATTGCTGGAACAGCTGAAGCAAGTTCCTATCGGTTTGGAGGACCTAAGGTAGAAAAAAGTACACTTGAAGGTATTGATGAAATACAATATCTGTACGTGGCACCTCGGACTTCCATTAAGATGCATGGACATGACAATCAATGGGAAGTGTGGGCAAGTATCTCCCATAAAACCGCTCATATATGTCTTATAGGCGAAGAACATGAGTTGGTAAACAATAGCGGGGCAATGATGCTTCTCATGGCAATTAAAGGTCATATTAATTATTCATATGATGACCTTGCAGAACTTTTTTACAAGTGGGGATTCTCCGTAACACACGGCTCTCTGGTAGTCAATGACTAATCACTCCTAATAGCAGGAGACCGAAAATTCGGACCAAAGGTGGCATAGTATTTTAACAATACTGTGCCATCTAACTTTATATTTAATATTCTAATTCATCTTCTTTTTCTTTCTTTTCAAATTTACTTATATCAAGTTGTTTCTCAAAATTAAAGTTAGTGTATATGTTTCTTTTTCAAAATTCCTTATAAGGTCATCCTCAGAAGGATATGAGAATTTATTACATACCCAAGTAATAAACTTTTGAACTGTAATTTTAAATCTATCAATAACTTTCTTTAAATAATTGTTTTCTTTTTCCAATTTGTTTATAATCTTCTGAATAGCTCTAAACAAGTTTGATTACCTATATTTAGTGCTTTTCTAATATCTTTTGTTTCTAAAAATACAATTCCATTAAGTGTTTTCATAAGTGTTTCTCCTTTCGTAAAAATTTAATTTATATCTCAAATATATATTTAATAAAGTGCTAATATATCTTTGAGTTGTTTTGATAATATATTGATTATTAGAAAATGTCAATGAACGTTTTTTGAAAGGATTTTGAAAGAATTAAAAAAAATTAAACTAATCCACTCCACAGGTATTGACTCATGGAGCGGATTAGTTTAAAATATTGTTTGGGGGAAGATAGAAAATGTTATATAATTATAGTGAATTATTAGCTAAATATCAAAGCGATTATCAAATAAAAAAAGCTGTTAATAAGAAAGAAATATATAAAATAGAAAAAGGGATATATTCAGATGTTCTTAGTGTTCATTATTTGGAAATTATAAATAAAAAATATCCTTATGCTGTAATAACTTCATTTTCAGCATATTACTATTACAACTTAACAGATGTTATTCCAGATAAAATATATTTATCTACAGATAGAAATAATAGAATGATTTATTCTAATAAGATAAAGCAAATTCGTATGAAAGATGAATTATATAATCTAGGAAAAACACAAATTGAATATGAAGGAATAAAAATAAATATATATGATAAGGAAAGAATGCTAATTGATTTAGCTAGAAATAAGAATCAAATAGGATATGATTTATACAAAGAAATAATTGCAAATTACAGAAAACAAGTAACTACACTAGATACACAAAAGATAGAAGAATATTTACAATACTTTGTAAATGGAGATAAGATTTTTGAAATAATACAAGACGAGGTGTTTTAATGGATATATATGAAGCTGTTAATAAGTACATACAATCAGGTTATTCAGAAGACGATGCTATTCCAAAAGTAGCACAAGATATTATTTTGCTTAAAATTGGAAATAGCAAATATAGTAAAAATATAACCATAAAAGGTGGGGTTGTAATGCATAATATTTCTAAAGATATGCGTCGCGCCACACGAGATATGGACATAGATTTTATAAAATATTCTTTAGAAGATAAATCTATTCGCGAATTTATAAAAGAATTAAATAATGTAGATGATGGCATAAAAATTAAAATAGTAGGAAAAATTGAACCATTACATCATCAGGATTATGACGGAAAAAGAGTATATATACAATTAACAGATAAAAATAAATATTCTATAAGTTCAAAATTAGATATTGGAGTACATAAATACTTTGATATAGAGCAGGATGAATATTATTTTGATTTTAGTATCATAAATGAAAGTATTAGCTTACTTATAAATTCTAAAGAACAGATTATTGTAGAAAAGCTTAAATCCTTATTAAAATTTGGTATTACTTCTACTAGATTTAAAGATATATTTGATTTTTATTATTTAATAAATAATGAAAATATAAATAAGGACAAGCTTATAAAGTACATAGATGTATTAATTTTTAAAGATGAAAAAATGAAAGAAAAAACAATAGAAGATATTAGTAAAAGACTCACAAGCATTTTAAACAACAGCAGATTTCAGTCAAGAATAAATACTGCGAATAATAATTGGTTAGAAGTACCAATTACTGACGTTATTACTAACGTTTTAGAGTTTTTTAGTGGATTAACTAAAATTGTGTCTTAAACCATATTTAATATAAAAAATTAAGTTATCGACCATTTTTAAGTACATACTGCTTAAAAGTGGTCGATAACTGTCTTTTTGAATTACATTTCTTCCTCATCTTCTTGCTCATCAGCTATTTGTTTATATGGATCAATATAAGTATTATTTTCTCTCTCAAAATCTCTTATAATTTGATTGGAATTGCCTAAACCAAATTTATAACATACCCACTTAATAAATTTACTAATAGTTATATAAAATCTATCAATTACATTATGCAATTTACGATTTTCATTTTCTAATTTTTCATATTTATTTTCATATTCAAGTTCCAGCTCAATAGATTTATTTTTGTATTCACATTCTAGTTTATCAATTTTATTGTGCAAAACTTTATTATCGGAAATAATAGCTGTACGTTCTATTTGATATCTTTCTGCTTCATCTACAATATTTGTCTGCCTTGAGAGTTCCTTATGTAAGGCTTTATTTTCTTTATATAGTTGTTTTATCATATCATCTTTAGGTTTTATAATATCATTCAAAATTTTCTCATTTTTATTAAACATTATTTTTTTCAAATCTTTTATATTAGTTTCTTCAGGAATATCATAGGTTATACTTTCTACTAATTCTTTTGCAACTTCAAAATTAGTTAATTCTTTATATTCTTTTATATCAAGATGTTGTCTGTTAGTTTCTTCTTTTGGTAATCCTCTTAATAAATTAAAATTATGAGATACCATATAATTATAAAAAGCATTTTGTAATTCTCTATAACTATCTTTGCTCTTCCAAAATTCACTACAAGCAAGTTTATCAATTTTATTTCCTTTTTTATCTGTTGTATGAACTACTGGTAAAAAAACAAGGTGCATATGTGGAGTTTACTCGTCCATATGTACCTGTGCAGACATTATATAATTTTCACCTAAATTTTTATATTTAGCTACAAATCTATATGCTGTTTCAAAATATCTTTTTGTTTCAGCTTCTCCAATGCTAACAAAGAACTCTTTATCTGATGTAATTATATATTCACAAGCAATATTACTAACTGTTTTAATTTGTCCTTTTAAATTATATTCTTCTTTTAATCTGTCAAATTCTTTTTCATAACTATACATAGGCTCTTTTAAAGCGTAGTTTAGATATGATTTTTCTTTATCTATATTTTTATTGGAATAGTTGAAATTTTTTCTTTCATTATGACGATATATTCCTTTAAGATTTTCTCTTTTGTATTTCACATTTCTTATAATAGCGTAACTCATTTTTATATGCACCTCCTTTATAATTGACTTTTTTAGAAACACATTGCAAGAAATTTTAGCCTTTCTTTGTATGTGTTGTAACACACTACAACACTTTTATTGCCAATAGCAAAAAAGTGTTAGTGTGGCAGGGAATACCCTACAACCCCAAAACACAAATTTCGTTTATTACTCAATTTATGTTTTAGCCAAAATTGTTATCACAATTTTGGCAAGTAGAGGTAAAAAAATTTTTTCCCTCTACATAGAAAAAGCAGACCTGCTTTTTCTAATTCACTTCATTTTGAAATGAAAAATAAAACAAGTTTATGAAGTGAATGGGGTAGTTATATTATTTTTATATTAAAATTGAATATAACTACTTTCTAAGCAAAATCTGCGTTAGTATTTTTATTTCTCTATGGAGCATTTTTTTATTCTTTCTGGTAATAAAAAATAAATTTTATACAAACTAGAGCAAAAAAAGCCAGTTACTTAAAACTGACTCTTGCTCACGATTTTTTATAATAAGATTTTATATTGCTTTTTTCTATGTGTCAATGAATGAATTTTGAAGAAAATTTGAAATCTGTAATTCATTTTTAGATTAAATTAAATGTAAGCGCTAGAAGAAAAGGCGTATAGACCTTCTTTAA
>JAGATI010000165.1 GCA_017621295.1 Clostridia bacterium
CTTTTGTTTATCTTTTTCTAATTTTTCTTTTGCCATTTTTTCTTTATCTCTTAAACTTGCAGCTTTTTCAAAATCTTGAGAACGTATTGCTTCATCTTTTTCTTTTTCATACTTAGTAATTTTATCTTCTAATTCCTTTAAATTTTCTGGTCTTGTATATGTTCTCATTTTAACCCTAGATGATGCTTCATCAATTAAATCTATTGCTTTATCTGGTAAATACCTATCATTAATATATCTTACAGATAAATTAACAGCAGATTCTATTGCTTCATCTGTAATTTTTACATTATGATGTGCTTCATATTTATCACGAATTCCTTCTAATATTTTTATTGTATCTTCTTTAGAAGGTTCTTGCAAAGTAACTGGACTAAATCTTCTTTCTAAAGCAGCATCTTTTTCTATATATTTTCTATATTCGTTTAATGTGGTTGCACCTATAACCTTAATTTCTCCTCTTGCTAAAAGTGGTTTTAAAATATTTGCAGCATCTACCGCTCCTTCTGCAGAACCTGCACCTACTATTGTATGAATTTCATCTATAAATAAAATTACATCTCCTGCTTTTTTTACTTCATTTAAAGATTTCTTTATTCTTTCTTCAAAGTCTCCACGATATTTTGCACCTGCTACCATACTAGAAATATCTATACTTACAACTCTTTTATTTTTAAGCATTTCTGGAACATCTTCAGATACTATTTTTTGTGCAAGTCCCTCTATCACAGCTGTTTTACCTACACCTGGCTCTCCTATTAAACAAGGATTATTTTTAGTTCTTCTAGATAAAATTTGAATTACTCTTTCTATTTCGTCATTTCTACCTATAACAGGGTCTAACTTTCCCTCTTTTGCTTGTTTTGTTAAATCTGTTCCAAATTGATTTAATGTATTTGTTGAATTATAACTTCCAAATCCTTTATTACTATTTTGTTTTTCTCCTGTATAAGTTTCATCTTCATTTATTACTTTTACAATTTCATTATATAATTTTTGAGGATTTACATTTAAATCCATCATAATACGAACAGCTATACTGTCACCTTCAAGCATTATTCCTATTAATAAATGTTCTGTTCCTATATATTCTGTTCCAAGCTTTCTTGCTTCTCTAAAAGCATTTTCTATAACTCTTTTTGTTCTAGGTGTAAAGCCTATAGTACTATCTCCACCAGAATTACTATTTGCTCTTCCTATTAATTCTTCTATTTCTTCTAATATACTTTCTGGTGATATATTTTGATTTTCTAAAACTTTGCTTGCAACACCAGTTCCTTCTTTACAAAGTCCATATAAAAGGTGTTCTGTTCCTATATAATTATGTCCAAGCTCATTTGCAACATCATTTGCAAATTCTATTGCTTTTTGAGCTCTATTTGTAAATTTATATGTCATAAAAACCTCCATTCTAGCATTTTTGCTTTTAAATTTTAAAATTATATCTATATTTTTGATATTAGCACTTTTCACATACATACCTGTAACTTGAGAAATATGATATTTTATAGAACTTTATACAAATTTCATAAAACATCTTTAGTAAAATAAATAAAAATTTTATAAAATTATACATTTTCTTCTTTTATAATTTTCTTTATAATCTCAGCTCTCCTTATATCTCTTTGGCTACCTTCTAATATCTTTCCAAAATATTTTTGTAAATTACCTGGTTTAGTATATAACTGTAATTTATTAACTTGCATATCATTTAATTCTTTAATAATTCCTAAATCTGTTCCAAGTTTTACATCTGATAATAATCTTCTGCACTCTTCAGATGACAATTTACTTGAATATAATAATAATCCATATGCTCTATACACACGATTTTCTAAATCTATTTGCTTTTTTCCCAAATATTTTCTTGCAAGTCTTTCTTGCTGTATTACTTTTTCTGTTATAGCTTTTACATTTTTTATAATTTCTTGTTCACTAATTCCTAATGA
This sequence comes from Clostridia bacterium, assembly GCA_017621295.1. Next base: position 1,950 of record JAGATI010000165.1, read on the forward strand.
TTGATTATTAAAAATTTGATATACATTACCCTGACTTTGAGAACCCTCACCATAAATTCCTCTAATATTCATTCCAAAATTATTTACTGCTTGCAAAACTTTACCTATATTTCCTGTTGCTGTAAGTGCTGGCAAATGAACCATTACAGATGCTCTCATTCCCGTTCCTACATTAGTTGGACATGATGTTAAATATCCATATTTGTTACTATATGCGTAATTTACTAAATTTTCTAACTTTTCATCTATTTCTATACTTAAATTTAATAAATTTTCTAAATCCAATCCTGCCGAAAATACTTGCATACGAATATGGTCTTCTTCATTAATCATTATACATATATTTTCATCATCATTAATTAAAATTCCTTTATTTATTTCTTTAGACATAGCAAACTCTGGACTTAATAAGTGTTTTTCTATTAAGCTAATTTTAGTAATATCATCTATATCTTCTAATTTTAAGAATTTTAGTCCATATCCAAGACTTGGTGTTATTTCTTCTAATTTTTCTAATATATTCTTACTCTCCTCTTTACTATATTTATTTGGAAATTCAAATTCTTTTATATTTCTCGCAAGTCTTATTCTTGTACTAATAACTACATCAGATTCTTTACCATTTTGTAAATACCAATTACTCATATATTTTTTAACCTCCCTATTATATTGTTAATATTTACCTTTTAAATATTCCCAAAAGCTTTATATTAAGTTTTAGTTTTAATATTTTAGTTTCAGTTTAGCTTGGCGGTAACATTATATAAAAAAATAATAACTATATTTAAATCATAAAACTTCTATTCTTTATTTAACTTTTTAATTTCATCTCTTATTTTAGCTGCATCCTCATATCTTTCTTCTTTAATTGCTTCTTTTAAATCTTTGTTTAACTTATCTAATTTACTTTCTTCTTTATTTTCCTTTTCAGGTTTTACATCAATTTTATTTTCTTTTATATATTTAGGCTTTCTACCTACATGCATTGATGATCCATGTAGATTTTTTACTAAGTGATTAATTTTTTCATTAAATGTTTCATAACAATTTTCGCATCCAAACTTTCCGTTTTTTAGTAAATTCATCATATGTTAATCCACAATTATTACACTTTAATGTATTTTGTTTTATAAAACTTGGCATAAATGAATCATTATATTCTTCTAATAAATCTCCTAAAAAACTAGAAAAATTAATTGGCATATTAAAATCCATATCATCTATTCCCATTTCTTTTGCACATTCACTACAAAGAATCATTTCTTTTTTTACACCATTAATTATTTGTGTATATCTTACATTTCCTTCATGATTTCCACAATTTTGACATAACATAATAAATCCTCCTTTTTAATCTTCTATAAGATTTAATAACATATTTTTTAAGATATTTGCTCTTAAGGTATCCTTATATTCATGCGGTATATTAAGTACATTATCACTTGTTGCTACTTTTAAAAGCTTTGCTTCTTTTTCTGAAATGATATCATATGATAAGAAATTACTTATATAAATATCTACTTCCTGTGATGTTATTTTATCCTCAAGACTTGCAATAATATGCATAATATATTTACTTCTTGTCATATCTATTTTTTTTATTCTAATATGACCACCGCCACCACGTTTGCTTTCTACATAATACCCTTGAGATGGCTTAAATCTAGTTGAAATTACATAATTTATTTGTGATGGTACACAATTAAAGTATTCTGCTAGGTCATTTCTTTGTATTTCTATATATTCATCTTCTTCATTAAATAATTCTTTTATAAATTCTTCTATCATATCTGACATTCTCATGATTTTCGCCTCTTTTCTGTTTGTGGATTTGTTTATTTTTATATTATTGCATTAATATTTATTTCAAATTTTTTATTCATAATACGACTTTACACCGTTCGTTTTTAACTTTGACTTTGACTTTCTTTGACCTATAGTAATATTATACTCTCATTTTTTATTTTGTCAATACTAAAAATTCATACTTTCAATTTTATGTTACTAATTAATTTTTAACCCAGAAAAGCAATAACAACATCAACTGAGTATAATATATATTAGAAATATAAATTTAAGAGAAAGGACAAATTCATGTTCTTCCTCTTTTTTCTAAGTCTGGAGTATTATCGCTGCATTTGCTGTAACAATCGAGTCCTAATCCGATCAATTATTTCTGTTGTGCTAATGCCATCCGTTCTTGGCTGTATATAGCCACTTACATTGTAACAGCTAAACAGCTGCCTGCGTGCCTCACGTAATAAAGGATTGTCCTCATGCACAAAAACATCTGGTCGAATCCCCTCCACTACAGGTGCAAACATATTTAACCACTGGTATGCCGATTCGTTTGCAAAACTGAATGGTACCTGTCTGTACGGATTATAATCAGCTAATACCACATAATCTGCCCAGATACAATTTGCAATAGTTTCCATTCTAATTGACTGATTAAGGACTGGTGGATCTTCCTTTTTCAGAGCCGCAGCTCTATCGCTTTTTACAGCTACAACAAGGATATCCCCCTGCTCTTTTGCAGCTTCCAACATCCTCATATGACCTATATGAAACAGATCAAATGTACCAGATGCCATTACAACTTTTTTGTCTTTCCGACATTCTTTTAGAATACCAAAAAGAGTAGCATAGTCCTCTCCAAACACCCTTGCTTCTTTCATTATGAAAAACCTCCTTATGATGATTTTTAGCAAGTTATATTACATCCTGCAATATTGCAGAAAATTAAAAACTAATCAACTATAATTTCATTATTTTCTATATATTTTTTTAGATTATTTAAAATAGGTTTATTTAAATGAAAAATATTTTCAGGTAAATTATCTATATCAAACCATTTCAAATTGGTAACTTCACCATCAGTAAAATTAATTTCACCTGTATAATTTGTACAAATAAATGCATGGCTTAAAACATAAACTTCATCTTTAGATTTTTCATATTTATGATATAGCTTTTCTCCAGAAAATATTCCTAATAATTTAGGCTCTATTGGCGTTATTCCTAATTCTTCTTTAATTTCTCTTTCTAATGTTTCTAAATATGTTTCTCCAATATTCATTCCTCCACCATGTAATGCCCACATTCCATTATCTTCACGTTTTTGTAATAATACCTTATGTTTTTTATAAATTACTAAGACAACAACTGGTCTATGCATAGGAATATGTCCTACTAAACTACGAATATATCTTTCATTATCTATCTTCATTTTTATAAACTCCTTTTTATTTGTACAACTTCTTTTTATATTATATCATATTATGTTGCATAAGTATAGTTTAATTACTTATCTTTTGTCATATTTTCCATATCTTCTGCTCTTTCTTTTTGCTTTGATAATGTAAGCCAAGCAAAATAAGAAGAGACAAATTCGCCATATTTTGTAGCATCTTCTATCTCTCCTATTTCATTTTTTAATTTATTTAATTCTTTATCATTCATATAACATACACCTCTTTTATAATTATGTGCATGTTATAATTTATTATACTTTTATAATATTATCTCATATTAAATTTATAACACTATATAAATAAGGATTTCTAAAAATCGTTATCTTTATGCATTACATATAGTTTTTTAAATATCATAATTAATAAATTTCAAAATTAACCATATAAATATAATCTATAACTATTTAAATTATTCGTTTGATATAACATACTCCTCAATTGCTTCTGCAACTCCATCATAATCATTATCTTTAACAATAACATCTCCAAATGCCTTAATATATTCTGCACTATTTCCCATTACTACTCCTAGTCCCGCATTTTCTATCATTTCTTTATCATTCACATTATCTCCTATTGCAACAACTTCACTTGCCCCAATATTTAATTTTTTAATTAAAACTTTAATTGCATTCCACTTGTTTACATCATTTTTAGTAATTTCAGTATAATAATATTTTAATTCTACATCTTCATTATTTACTTTTATCATTTTTCTAGACATGTGTCCTACATCTAATACATCTATATCTTCAATTTCTCTTAACTTTTGTATAATGCGATTAAAAATCGATAAATTGTCATCATATATAGTAACTTTTATATAATTATTACTATTATCGTTTTTTACAAAATTGTATAAATCTTGTACTACTTTTATATTTGTTTGATATTTACTATCCTTTTTTTCATTTTCTTGTTTGTAAAATAAAGCACTATAAGCAATTGTTCTTGTTAATATTTCTGTTTCTGTATAAATATTATAATATATACTGTTTTGCTCACAAACTTCTATTATTTCTAGTATCTTTTCTTTGTCTATAAATTTATTGTATAAGATTTCGTCATTTTTCATATCATATAAAATAGCACCATTACCACATATACTATAGTTTTCAGAATTTATTTCTTTTGCAAAACTTTTAACAGAAGTTATGTGTCTACCAGATGCAATTATAACTTCAATGCCCTTTTCTTTTACTTTTTTTATTGCATTTTTATTTTTATCAGATATTTTCCCATACGAATTTAATAATGTACCATCTAAATCTACTGCTATTAATTTATACATATATTTTTCTCCTTATTTATCTATATTTATTCTTTTATAAAATAATTTTTATTAGCTTTTATAATTGTAATATAATTTATATTTCATTTCAACAAAAATTATCAAAAATTTCCAGTTTAAAAAATTAATATTTGCACAACATATATAATGTGAAAAGACAAAATGCTTTTTCACAAAGAAATAAACAAAAATAAAAACACATTCTATAGGAGGTGAAAGATATGGCAAATTCATCAAGCAACAGTAACTATAAAGTAGTTCCAGAAGCTACAGAAGCTTTAAATAAATTCAAATATGAAGTAGCTAGCGAAGTTGGTGTTAACTTAAAAGAAGGTTATAACGGAGATATATCAGCAAGAGACGCTGGTAGAATCGGTGGTAACATGGTAAGAAAATTAATAGAGCAAGCTGAATCTCAAATGACTAACAAATAGTTTTTGTATTAATATTATTTAATATTTAAATTATTAATAGTTTTAAGAAATAAGACAGGAATATTTTTCTTGATTTTATGAATACTCTTTTTAAGGGCATACATAAAGGCAGGAATTGTGTTCCTGCCTTATTATTTATAATATATTTATACTTTCCCTTTACTATTCGATAAAATTAAAGAATTAATACACTTTTTACATACATTCACATTATTATATAGTTGTAAATTCTTTTTGTTTCCACAAAATACACAACTATTTTCATGTTTTTTTAAAGTTAATGTTTTTCCATCAATATGTAATTCTAAAGCATCTTTTTCTTTTATGTTATTAATATCTCTCCATTCTTTTGGAAGAACAACTCTACCTAATTCATCTATTTTTCTAACAATATATCCATCCATTAAATTGACCCCTTTCGCATTTTTTCGACAAAATGTGTTTTTTCTTACATATTTTACCAGACGAAGTTTGTTTTGTCAATCCATTGGTTTGCTTAATATTAATATGCTTGTTACGTTTTCTATACTATTTACACTATATTAATGTTTTTATTATATCATTTATACTATTTATATTATTTTTAATTTTACTTATCTTTTTATTAATAACATCAGATTTATTTGTTATTCCTTTTAAAATAAAATCTGTTGAATATCCTGTTTTCTCAGATAGCTCTATAATCTTTTCTATAGATAATCCTTTTTCTCCACTAATTGCTCTTCCTAAATGTTGACCACTTATATTTATTAACTTTGCAAATTCTTCCTTTGTCATATTCTTTTCGTTTCTTATAAATTCAATTCTCTTACCAATGTCTTTTTTAATTATTTCTTTTTTCTCCATATTTATCACCATTATTAATATAATATGTTAAACAAACATTTCATGGTGAACTTACTATAAATTTATTGTAGATTTTTGTCGATTTGTGTGGTATGATTTATAAAAAAAAGGGTGAAAATGTATGGAAAGAAAAATAAAAATTGTACTTCTTGAAGATAATAATGAAGAAAGCAAAATGTTTCAAGATTTTAAAAACAAACGTAATGATATAACATTAGTAGCTAAAACAAAATCTAGTGATGAAGCATTAACTTTAGTAAAAAAGCATTCTCCAGATGCAATAATTCTAGATTTAGAATTGCATGAAGGTAATGGTTCTGGTTTCGACTTTTTAAATAATCTAAAAAGTTTATTATTACCTTACAAACCTTTAATTATTGTAACAACTTATATTGCATCAAAAGTAATATACGACAAACTTCATAAAGATTTTGTTGATTTAATATTTTATAAAAAACAATCTGATTATTCACCTAAATTAGTTATAGATGCTTTAATCTTACTAGCACAAGAACCCAATTTAAAGCCAGCAAACGTTAATATTTCACCAGAAGAAAAAGATTTAGAACTTCGAAATAGAATTAATAAAGAATTAGATTTAATTGGTATAAGCTATAAACTAAAAGGGAGAGAATATCTCTTTGAGGGAATTTATTATTTATTAACATCTAATAACCCTAATATCACTGTTTTTCAGCATTTATCTAATCGATATAAATTATTAACTAGTAGTATAAGTCGTGCTATTCAAACATCTATTAATCATACTTGGAGAACTTCTGCTATTGAAGATTTGAGGCTTAATTATACAGCTCAAATAAATTATAATACTGGTGTTCCTACTCCTACTGAATTTATATATTTTATAGTAAATAAGTTAAAGCAATAACCAATTTCCACAACTTTTTTATATAATTGCACTCAAAATGCCACCTAAGTAAAGTAATTCAGGTGGTATTTTAAATTTATATATATGTATATATAAATTTAAAATAAGGATGTGAGGTTATGGATTGGTGGAATAGACTATTAGATTGCTTAACTTACTGGTGCAAATAACCTGATAGCTTTATCGAAGTAGTTAACCAAGCACTTTTTGGTGCTCACATTAATGGTTGACTACTTTCTAATTTTCATATAAAATATCATAGATATTTTACAAATTATGGAGATGTTTATATGTATTTTATTGATTATTTAAATATTATATTAAAATATGCTTTTATAAATTTGACTATTAGTTATTTATTTTTGAAAATGTCTAATCTTAAATTATCCACTATTAAAAATAAATTAACAGTTATTCTATCTTGTATAATAATTTCTATTATACTTACTGCTTTTAGTAAATATATTAATCCTTCATCAATTATCATTATATCTTATGTTATTTTAACTTTTTTGTTTAATTATATAACTAAACACGGATTTTTATATACTTGTACTGTAACTTTGGTTTCA
>JAGATI010000166.1 GCA_017621295.1 Clostridia bacterium
CATTTTTTAAAAGTAATTTATTTTTAAAAGTATAACCAATATTTTCTTCTAGCTTATCTAATCTCATATATTCACCTCCTAAGACGTTATTATTATACTACAAAAAATGAAAAAAAGAAAGGTATTACCCTTTCATTTCTTTATTTATAGGTAATTTTATATAAATTAAGCAACATGCTCTTTTATATAATCAACAACATCACCTACTGTAACTACTTTCTCTGCATCAGCATCTGGAATTTCTGTATCAAATTCTTCTTCTAAAGCCATTATTAATTCAACTATATCTAAAGAATCTGCTCCTAAATCATCTATAAAAGAAGCTTCCATAGCAACAGATGTTTCTGCAACACCTAATTGTTCTACTATTATTCCTTTTACTTTTTCAAATATTTCTTCTGAATTCATGAAGTCACCTCCTCTCGCTACGTCCTTAGTTAGATAATATGTATATTCTATTTTATAGATTACACATATTATCATATACTCAAATTTTACTTAAAGATATTACATGTTTTAGCAATTGTCAAGTATAAATTTAATATAATTTGATTTTAATTTTTATTTATCTAAAATCTCAATATTATCTTTTTCTCTATCATTTATCTTTTGAAATTCTTCTATCATTTTATCAACAGCTTTATTTTTTACAAATTGTTCAGCTTGTTTTATAGTAAATTCAAATAATTTTTCATCACTGCTTCCATGTGCTTTAACAACTGGTTTTTTTACTCCCAAAAATAAAGCACCACCATATTCTTTATAATCTACCATTTTTGCAAAACGTTTCATTGCAGGTAATGATGGTATTGATGCTATAATAGATAAGATATTTTTTTTCATACTATCTTTTAAACTTCTTTTTACAAACTTTCCTAATCCTTCTACTGCTTTTAAAAATATATTACCTGTAAATCCATCTGTAACAATAGCATCTACTTTACCAGAAAAAGCATCTCTACCTTCTACATTTCCTATAAAATTTATATCTAATTCCTCAGATTTTTCCTTTAATAATTTATAACTCTCTTTAGTAAGCTCATTTCCTTTTGTCTCTTCTGTTCCAATATTTAATAATCCTATTTTAGGTTTTTCTATACCAAATGTATTTCTTAAATAAATAGTTGACATTTGAGCAAACTGTAATAAATTTATTGGTTTACAATTTGTATTAGAACCTGCATCTATTAATAGTAATCTGCTATTATATGCTGGTAAAATACCTGCTAAAGCTGGTCTATCTATTCCTTTTATTCTTCCAACTAAAAGTGTAGCACCTGTTAATAAAGCACCAGAATTTCCTGCAGATATAAACACATCACCCTTATTTTCTTTTAATAAATTAAAACCAACCACCATAGAAGAATCCTTTTTTCTTTTAATTGCTTGTGTTGGTATATCTTCCATTTCTATTGTTTCTGTTGTATGATATATTTTTAATCTTGGAGAGATATCTTGTATTTTATCTTTTCCATAAATTGCTTTTATTCTTTCATTTATAATTTGTTCATTTCCAATTAGTAATATTTCAGCTTCAATCTGATTTATTGCATTAACTGCCCCTTTTATATTAGCATCTGGAGCATTATCCCCTCCCATTGCATCTAGTAATATAATCATAGTTTTTCCTCCACAAATTAATTATATATATCAATTATTTAATATATGTTATTTCAATATTTTATAACTTATACCAATTAAAGTCAATTGTCTTTTATATTTTATATTGCACTTCTTTTATATTTTATATTGCACTTCTTTTATATTTTATATTGCATTTCTCAAAAAAACAAGTCTTTTTGACCAAACAGTCATATAACTATAAATATAAATAAAAAATGGGATAGAAATATATATATTTATTCCTACCCCAAATATTACTTATATAAATTTACTAAATTGTTAAAATTATTGTAATTCAACAACAGCTCCAACTTCTGTAAATTTAGCTTTTAATTCTTCAGCTTCGTCTTTGCTTACTCCTTCTTTAACTGTTTTTGGAGCTCCGTCAACTAATTCTTTAGCTTCTTTTAATCCTAATCCTGTAGCATCTCTAACTACTTTGATTACTTGGATTTTGTTTGCTCCAGCATCCTTTAATACAACATCAAATGAAGATTTTTCTTCAGCTGCTCCTGCTGCTACTCCACCTGCTACTGGTGCTGCTGCTGCAACTGCAGATACTCCATATTTTTCTTCTATAGCTTTTACTAATTCAGCTAGCTCAGCTACTGTTAAACTATCAATTTTTTCTAATAATTCTTCTATCATTTTTATATCCTCCTAATTTTTTTGTGATTTTAGTTCACTACTCTATTTTATAAAATAAACTTTAAATTTCGCTTCATTATTTAATTAACCCTAAGAAAACTCTATTATTCTTCTAAATAAACTTTCTAAAATAATCATATATTTAATTGAATAATTAATCATGTATTTTTCAAAAAGTTTAATTAAACTTCTAATCAAAGTAATTTAAGTTATTAATTAAGCATTTTCTTTTTGAAGTCTTACTTGGTCAAGTGCAACTGCAACTTTGGAAATATTTCCAAGTAATGCACCAGCAAGCATTCCAAGTAATTCTTGTCTTGATGGAAGTTTCGCTAAAGTAATTAATTCTTCTGTTGTCATTACCTTACCTTCTATAATTCCACCTTTGATTTTATAAAAATCATTTTCTTTAGAAAAACCATAAATTGCTTTTAAAGGCTCTAAATAATCTTCTTCACCCATAATTAAAGCTGTTGGTCCTTCTAATAAATCATTTAATCCAGATTCTCCATTTGCTTCTAAAGCTCTTTTTATAATATTATTTTTTATAACTTTATAATCAGCTTTAGCATTTCTTAAATCTGTTCTTAATTTTGTTACATCAGCAACATTTATTCCTCTGTAATCTGTTAAAAGAATAACTTTTGCAGTTTTCATTTGCTCAGCTAACTTCTTTACTTCTTCTTCTTTTTGTTTTAATATACTTTCACTTGCCATTTTTATCTATTCACCTCCTAAAAATTTATGCAAAATGTATGTTTTTTTACTAAAAGATTCTATATATTAATACATATTTTTATTAAAACAATTTATATGTTGAAATATATATTTCTAATATAAAATAAACCAATCTATCTATAGTCATCTTTCGAGACATATATATAGATTGGTTTAATCCGTTCTAAGAATATGCCTCGGTAGGACTTATTTTGCATGCCTACTTTCTTTGGCTATATATTATAAATTATTTTTGGTCAATATACATACTTGGTCCCATAGTTGTTGAAATCGCAACACTTTTTATGTATTGCCCCTTAGCTGCTGCTGGTTTTGCTTTTATAATTGCTCCAATGATAGCATCATAGTTTTCTAATAACTTTTCTGTACCAAATGAAACTTTTCCAAAACCTAAGTGAATAATATTAGTTTTATCTAATCTGTATTCTACTTTTCCAGATTTGATTTCTTCTATAGCTTTAGTAACATCCATAGTTACTGTTCCAGATTTAGGGTTTGGCATTAATCCTTTTGGACCTAATACTTTACCTAATCTTCCTACAACACCCATCATATCTGGTGTTGCAACTATAACATCATAATCAAACCAATTCTCTTTTTCGATTTTTGGTATTAATTCTTCTGCACCAACAAAATCTGCTCCTGCTTTAACAGCTTCTTCTGCTTTAGGTCCTTTAGCGAAAACTAAAACCTTTAAAGTTTTACCTGTACCATTTGGAAGTACAGTTGTTCCTCTAACTTGTTGGTCAGCATGTTTTGAATCCACACCTAATTTAACATGTAATTCAACTGTTTCGTCAAATTTAGCTTTAGGCATTTTTTCAATTGTTTCTAATGCTTCTTTAGCACCATAAACTTTTGATTTATCTACAAGTTTTTCACACTCTAGATATCTCTTTCCTTTACTCATTTTAATCCTCCTTTGGTAATAACGGATAATTTATTTATCCTCCCATTTAAATTTTAATAAAATTAATCAGCAACTACAACACCCATAGAACGAGCTGTTCCTGCAACCATACTCATAGCAGCTTCTAATGAAGCAGCATTTAAGTCTGGCATTTTTTGTTTTGCAATCTCTTCTACTTGAGCTTTTGTTATTGTAGCAACTTTTTCTTTATTAGGTTTACCTGAACCCTTTTCAATTTTAGCTGATTTTTTAATTAATACAGCTACAGGTGGTACTTTTGTTATAAATTCAAAAGATTTATCTTTATAAACTGTAATAACAACTGGTATTATCATTCCTGGTTGATTTGCAGTTCTATCATTGAATTCTTTAACAAATTGCATAATATTAACACCACTTGATCCTAATGCTGGTCCTACTGGTGGAGCTGGTGTAGCTTTACCTGCAGGAATCTGTAATTTAATAATATTGCTAATTTCTTTTTCTGCCATTTCTTGCACCTCCTTTAAGTATGAATATTAACAAAAATAATTTATAAGAAATATGCTATAAAAAGCATATGTACTTATCAAAACATTAAATTTTCTGTACTTGTGAGAACTCAAGTTCAACAGGAGTTTCTCTTCCAAACATAGACACTAATACTTTAACTTTATGTTTCTCTTTGTTAATTTCTTGTACTGTTCCAATAAAGTCTTTTAATGGTCCATCTAATACTTTTACAGAATCATTAATACTGTAATCGACATTTATTGCCTGGATATCAAATCCCATACTTCTGATTTCTTCATCAGTAAGTGGAATTGGATCTGTACCTGAACCAACAAAGCCTGTAACACCTCTTGTATTTCTTACAATGTACCATGTTTGCTCTGTTACAATCATTTTTATTAAAACATATCCTGGAAATACCTTTTTTAAGTTTGTTTTCCTCTTACCATCTTTAATTTCTATTTGTTCTTCCATAGGAACAATTATTTCAAAAAAGTAATCCTCTAACTCTCTATTTTTAACTGTTTTTTCCAAGTCTGTTTTTACTTTATTTTCATATCCAGAATAAGTATGTACAACATACCATCTTGGTACTAATTCTTCATTTTCTCCGAGACACTATTAATTAGCCTCCTTTTATTATTCTGTTACTTCATTTGCTGAGTTATTTTCATCATCTGTAACAGTGTTATCTGCTACAGTATTTTCATTATTTGTATTCTCAGCTGTTCCTTCTGTTTGCCCTTCTGAAGTAGTATTTTCCTCTATACTATTTACATTTTCATCTATAGTATTTACTATATTTGTATCATCTTTAGAAGTTACAGCATCTCTTAATTTGTTAATTCCATATTGATTAAGAGCTTCAAATGCAAAATCTAAAACAAATACAATTACAGCTGTAATTAATACAATAGTGATTACTGCAATAGTATTATTTGCAAGTTGCTTTGGTGTTGGCCAAATAACTTTCTTTAACTCTGCCTTAAAATTTTTGAAAAAATTCTTTTTTTCTTTTTTTACTTTTTTCTTTTCATCTTTAGCCATTTTTGTTCCTCCTTAAAAGGGCTATTTTGTTTCCTTATGTGTAGTACGTTTTTTGCAGAATTTACAATACTTAACAATCTCTAATCTGTCTGTATTGTTCTTTTTATTTTTTTCTGTCATATATGTTCTTCTATTACATTCTGTACATGCTAATGTAATTGGTTCTCTTGCTCCTTTTGCAGCCATTTTCAATACACCTCCAGCCATTTGCTTGTTTTATGTTTTATAGCGCATGTAACTCTTTACATACGCTTATGTATTTTATCATGTATTTTCCAATATGTCAACATATTTTGAGTCATTTTTTGGTAATTTTACCCTTTCTTTTTTTCTTCTGAACTGAAAATCCGAATTTCCCAATTTTCTTACCCATTAAGTAATATCCACCATTTGAATACGCAATCAAATTGCATTTTGAAATATCAAATGCACCTTTTTCATCAATATATTTTTCATCAGCATGTATCGCTAAAACTTCTGCAATAAACATATGATGACTTCCTAATTCTTTTATTTCTTTTACTTTACACTCTACAGAAACAGGACTTTCCTTTATCATTGGACAAGATACAAAATTAGCTTTTTGCTTTGTTAACTTCATCTCTTCAAATTTATTAACTTTGGAACCTGATTTTACTCCGACACCAATCAGTTGCATATGCAAGTTTTTCATTTGTTAAATTTATTACAAATTCACCAGAATCTTTAATTAAATTATATGAATATCTTTCTGGCCTTACAGATATATATACCATTGCAGGATTTGTATTAATAATCCCTGTCCAAGCAACAGTTATAATATTAGACTTATCCATTGTACCACAAGATACCATAACAGCTGGTATCGGATAAATAAATGTTCCTGGCTTCCACATCATTTTTGACATCTTTACAATCTCCTATCTCAATAAATAAAGATTATATACAGATATCTTCATTTATTTCTCATTTTTATTTTATATTTTAAATTTAATAACCTCTTTAATAGAGATACTAAAATATGTACATATTTTTAATTATATGTGTACTATAAAAAGTAATTATAGCCATTTAATTCTCTTCTTCATAAAAAATACTTTTTTGATATTTATTTATTATTTTTCTACTTGGAAAACATAAATTTTCTGGCAAGTTTCTTATATCAAACCAATCAAATCTTACCAATTCATTTGTTTTTATTACCTCTATTTCTCCTGAGTATTCTAAAGCAACTAGCCCAATAGTTGCGTAATGAGCAAATTCATTTACATCATTTTGAAAACATATTACCTTTATCTTTTTTATATCCAAATTACATTCTTCTTTTACTTTTCTTATACCAGCTTGTTCAAAAGTTTCTCCAAATTTAACCTTACCACTTGGCAAAGTCCAGGTTCCTTCTAAGTGCATATCACTATCAGCAATCTTTTCATCAGAATTTCTAAGTCCTAAAAGTATTTTATTATCTTTTAAAATTAGAACACCGACTCCTATTCCCATTTTTTTCATATATTTTTCCCCTTTGCAAAATTTATCTAAATTATATATTTTAATTCGTTAAAATTCTTAATATTATAATCTGCATACTCTAAATCCGATTCATTCATATTCTACTTAAAGAAAACAACTTTTTTTCTTAATAATCGAATTATAAAAATAAATTTCACATATACTTTATACAAACATTGTAATTAGTATAATAAATTAATATTATAATTTTTATTATAATTTATTTAGATTAATTAGTCAATTGATTAGCATACACCAAATATAAACAAATAAAGCATAGATTAAAAATATGAATAATTTCTAATCTATGCCTTATTAAAATAAAAAAACCTGGCGACAACCTATTTTCTCAGCAGGGTAACCCACAAATATCTTCGGCACATTGGAGCTTGACTTCTGTGTTCGGTATGGGAACAGGTATTTCCTCCATGTA
>JAGATI010000167.1 GCA_017621295.1 Clostridia bacterium
CATCTCCAACTACATAATTGCCATATTTTTGATACCAAACGAAGTATGCTACTTTACAAGCCTTTTTCATTGTTGGGTCTGTTACGGTATAGTAAGAGCCATTATATTTTATTCCTGACCTAAATCCTACTCCATGCTCTGCACAAAACACTGTCTTTTCTGCTCCAGTTGCAGTATTTCTCATTTTTCTTAAATAAACTCCATAGTCTTTATCTGCATTTTCAGTTGTCTTTACATTAGACTCATATTGTTGTCCTACCCAAGTTCCTGTACCTGATGCTGCAAAAACTGGTTGAACTACATTTAATAGAATAAATCCTATCATTAGTATAGATATTATCTTTTTCATTTTTAACATTATAATTTCTCCCTTCTGTTTTTAGTTCAAAAAAAGAACAAGCATTTATTACTTGTTCCCAAAAATTATTTAATTTGATTTTTTTAATATTCATAGAAAAAATCTATAGTCCATTTACCACAAATACATTGGAATATTTCATATCTGTTAGGGCAGTTTTTATGAAATGTATTATCATCTATTTCAAAATTCTCCCATTTTGTTCCCCACTTTGAATATGTTTGATTATAATAATTTATAGCCTCCTGCTTTGTATTAAACCATTTACCTGTATTACCAGTTTCAAGAAGATGTTGTGATGCAGTACATTGTATTTTCTTTGTGTCTTCTTTTGGTGTCGTAGATGTTTCTGTTTTTGTAGTTGTTTCTTGATTTTGAATAGATGTTTGCTCTTTTTTATTTTCTTCCTGTTTTGGTTTATTTGTTGTAGTTTGTGTTGTTTGACTATCAGATTTGCTTGGCTTTAGTGTTTCAGTTGTTTTAACTTTTGTACTTTCATTTTTGACATTTAAATTTCCAGTTTTGTCATTTGTATTTTTAGCCATGTTTTCAGTATTTACATTGTTGTTTTTAATTTGAGATTGGCTCTGTTCATTTGTTCGTATTCCTTGCTCATTTACATTACTTTCCGCTTCTATGCCATTATTTTGTATGCTGTTATTATCATCATCACTAATATTATTCTCTGCTAAATTATCTGTTATGTTATTGTATGTTTCGCTCAAATTTGAATCCAAATTAGTCATATTTTCAATTTTGTTTTTATTTTGATTAATATTATCACTTGAATATAAATTGTTCTTATATGCTAATTTAAAGTCATTTATTTTTGTTATGCTAATAAGTAATAGTCCTATAATTAAAATCACTATAATAATTAATATTGTTATAATTAGTTTTTTATTTTTAAATAACTCTTTCATATATACCAACTCCTTATGGTGCTATTATAAAACTTATTTACATATTTGGCTACTCTATAATTATAATATTTATAGTTAACATTATTTAGTTATAATATATATCTTCTTTTTAGCTAGTAATATTATTAGTTAGTAATAATAAATAGGGATTGTAAGGGAAAGAATATAAATGTAACACACTATATATAATGCACACTATATCACAACACTACATCTATTATCTTGCATCTCTACTTTTGTTGTGCCATTTGCGATAATAGCTCTCTAATAAATCATGTATTACATTATTTATCTTTTCATTGGTGTAATCTTTAGGAAAGTATTTTCTTATATCCCTGTATTTAATATTTTGGTTTTCTACTTGATTAGGTTTTAGCTCTCCTAAAGTTTTCTCTAATAGCTCTTCATTAAGCTCTCCTTGTTCAAATAGAACTCTTAATGATTTTGCTTGACTAACTGATGGGCTTATATCATAATAATCCATTTGATTATTTATCAAATACTGATTATCTTGATTTATATATGATAGTTCTACTGCTTGAGTAAACCCTAAATAATTATTATCAACCTTTTCTAGTAGCTCTGGAATTAAGTATGTTAATCGAATATATCTTCTTAACTGCTCTCTACTTATTCCATAATCATTTGCAACAATATCTCTTGATTTTAGATTTTCTAACTTGTGCTCATCTTGTGCACAAGTTACATTATCTTCTAAGTTTACTCTTTTCCCTTGATGTTTCATTGCATCTAATTTCATTTTATATGCGAATGCTTTTTCGCTTGGCAATATTTGTTCCCTTTGTATATTAGAATCTACCATAAGAATAGTAGCCTCATCATCTGTTAAATTCTTAACTATTGCTTTTATATTATTCTTTCCTGCAAGCATAGAAGCATACTTTCTTCTATGTCCACTTATCATTTCATAAGTACCGTCTTCTTTTGGTCTTACTATAACTGGATGTACTATATCCTCGTTTTTAATACTATTTATCATTTCTTCCATTTTCTCATCTCGTTCTACTTTAAACGGATGATTTGGAAAATCTGATATTTTATCTATTGGTATTAATTCTATCTTTTCTGCTTTTATTTCATCTCGCTCTGCTTGTGTAGTAAATAAATCATCTAGTGATGGTAGGTTCATTTTTAGATTTTTGTCGCTCATATTGTAATACCTCCTTTGCTAAATTTTTATAACTGGTTGCTACTGTTCCATTCTTATCATATTCAAATACACTTTGACCCTTTAAGCTTGCTTCAGCAGTTTTTATTGCTAATGGTATTTCTGTATCATAAATCTTTATTTTATTTCCATAAGCCTCTTTAAGCTCTCCTTTAATAGATTTTGATAAATTAGTTCTTTTATCTACCAGTGTAACAAGTATTCCTTTTACTTTTAAATTTGGGTTTATTGTTTTATTTACTTTCTTAATAGTATCAAACAAATAAGTCATTCCTTTTACTGCTAAATATTGTGATTGAACTGGTATTATAATCTCATCACTTGCTGCCAAACAATTTATCGGTATAAGTCCTAATGATGGCATGCAATCTATTAATACATAGTCATAATTATCTTTTAGTTTAGATAATACATTCTTTAAAACAAACTCTCGGCTCATAGTATTATTAAGAGATAGTTCAATAGCAGATAATTCTATATCTGATGGTATTAAATCAACGTTTTCTTTATTATGCAAAACTGCGTTTTCATAATTTATATCTACATCATACATTTCTGCTTGCATTAAATGTGCAAGTGTTACTGGAATATCATCTTGCTCTTTATAACCCAAACAAGTGGTCAAGTTTCCTTGTGGATCTGCATCTATTAGCAATACTTTTTTACCTTCACTAGCTAGAGCTACACCTAAAGAAAGAGCAGTAGTTGTTTTACCAACACCACCCTTTTGATTTGCTATTGCTATTACTTTACACATTTTCTTTACTCCAATCCTTATAAATGTTTCCTCTTTTTAATACGCTCTTATAAAATTTTTCTAATAGAAATTCATCGAAAGAATTATAAATTTCTTCATTTAAATTTAATTGAGCTATAATATCTTCTTTATCTAGTCTTAGAAAATACTTTAGTCTTAAATACACTAATATTTTTTTATTACCACCTTTAGTTAATTCATTAATAAATACTCTAATTATTTGGTATTGGTATTTAAGTTTATTAAGCTCTTTATTGGTTAATATTTGGTCACCTATAAACTCATCTATATCGTCATAGTCTTCATATTTATTGTTTTTATAATCAGCTCTAGCCTGTAATTCTATTTCTTTGCTTTTTCGCCTTATAAGTGTATTAATATCGGAATATGTATTTAGAATATTTCTTAAATATTCTAAGGTTTGTTGTTTTGTCATTTTATAATACATATACTCATTTTTCTTTGACATAATTGCCCTCCTTTGTACAACAAAAAAACAAGTACGTTTCTTTGTACTTGCATTTGTTTATTCTCTATTTTTCAATTCTTCTTTAATTTCATTCCAATGCTTTATTGAATAGAAATCATTAATAGTGTTATATATCAAATTACATAACTTTTTATAATTTTCAGGCTCAGCCTCTAATATATTATCTAATATTATAAATGACAAAATACTATCAGGATCATCTTCATAGTAATTTATATAGTCTGCACAGCATTTATCTATATCAACTTCATATTCAGTTATTAGAAGCGGTATGTCTTTATAGAAAATATGTCTAATTACTTCATTAAGGTCATCCAATGCTTGATATAGTAAATCCGCTATCTTTTTATACTGGACATCAAATTCTCTCATGATTAAACCAAATACTTCATATAAGCAATGGTCATATTTCTTTTTTCTTTTATCTGTAAGTAAGTCGCTATATTTAGTAAGCGCTAGAAGAAAAGGCGTATAGAAAAGCTCCAGATAATCCTATATAATTAGGATATATCCAGAGCTTCAATTATTTATAAGCTTTAATTCTTAAACTCTAATTCTTTATATTCTCCTTCGA
>JAGATI010000168.1 GCA_017621295.1 Clostridia bacterium
AAATAAAAAAGATAAAAAATTAATAAAAATTATAATTTCCATAATAATTATTTTGATTTTATTACTAATTCTGGTAATGACTAAATTAAGAAACATGAAAGTACAAGAATATAAAGAATTGGAAAGAATAAAATCTTATACAACTATTGACGATTTTAAAACAGTTGAAGAAGTGGCAAAATACTTGGAATGCAGTTATATAAAACAAGAGAAGTCTAAAGTAGAAAACTATAATTTAGATTTTTATATAAAAATAAAGTTGTTGCCATATACAGATAATAACAGTAATGAAGTATTTTATAATAAGCTGATTTCTTATAGTGCTAAAGTGTTGAAATATGATAATTTTAGAATTATAGATAGAGAAAATAATATTATAATTGAAGTTGTTTGTGATAAAGAAAAAGAAAATATAAAGACTATTATTATAAATGGAGAAAGCAATTATTTTGCAAAAAGAGATTCTGAAATACAAATGAATAATTTTAGACAAGCTAAAGAAACAAATATAATAATACAATCTGATATATTAACAAAATTAATAAATAGTAACTGGAGATTAAAAGAATCTGATATTGGAACAAAGGAAAGTACATTTAATTCTTATGATATATTTTTTGATGAAGGTATAGAAGTAAGAAAAATAGATAATAAAATTTTAAATATAGTTTTTACAGATAAGTATAAATTTAATGTAGTAAATAACATTTCTACAAATACTTCTAAACAAGATATTATAAAAATATTAGGAGAACCAACATTTGAAGATGAACAAACAGGTGTGATTGGTTACAAAGGAAAAGAGATATATTGTTTCTTTAATTGTAAAAATCATAATATATCTATATATAAAACAGAAGATAAATTTTATTTTGATGAAGTTCAGCCAATATTAGATAATTATAAAAATAGCAATAATATGGAAAAATTAGTTTCGGAATTTCAAAAATTATGGAGTCAATATGAATTAAACGATACTTACTTAAGGTATTCTAATAAAGGAATAGAAATTATATATAATAAAGGATTAATATATATATATAGTAATTGTTTAGATAATATTACATTAGAACAGATTAATAAATATGATTTTATAATTGTTAAAAATGACGATTTAATTAACAAAACCGAATTAGAGAGGAATATTTTTTTAGAACAGATTTTTTATATTTCTAATATGAATGAAAATGAAAATTCTAAAAAAAATGAAACAACACAGTTTATACTATATTGTCAATTAAATAATGAATTATATACAAATGTTAAGTTTGTTTCCAAAAATAATAATTATCCTAATAGTGAACTAAGAGATAATATTAATTCATATGTTTGGATAAACGAATCTATTATTTTATATTCCGTAAAGCAAAGGGGAATATATGGATATAATGCACAAAATGGAAAATATGTAACTATTATTGAGGGAAAAGAAGAATATAATATTAAGTCATATAAAAATGGAATATTAGAATATGACAATAAACAAATAAAAATATAATAGAATGGAGGGAAAATAGTGTTAAGGTTTTGTAAAAATATGACTGTAGTAATGTTAATAGTAATAATAGTATTAGTAGCTATTTTCCCTTCGAAAATTAGTTTTGGTGCAGAGCAAACTAACGAACAAAGAATAGCTGGTAATACAATAGCTAAATTTGCAGAAAATTTTTATCAGAATTATAAAGATAAAGTTAAATATTGCGGTGGATATGATGGTTGTAGTAGATGTTTTGAAAATAGAAAGGAAATGTATGATGGCAAGACTTTAGATGATGGATTTTATTATAGTGATTGTGCTGGATGGATAAATTTTGCAATTCATCAATCGTTAAAAATAGATACTGGCGGAGACAGTGGGAAATCAAACTGTTTTGTAACTCCAAGCGGAGGTGGACAAACAGGATTTGTAAATGAGCAATTCAAGATAATAAAAGGAAACAATGGTGGATCAGCATTAAATAATAATGATATTATATCAGAGGCAGCACCAGGAGATATATTAATTAAGTGTGGACCGCATGTTTTACTATACGTTGGAAATGGGCAAGTTATAGATTGTGGTGCAGGAGAGCATGAAGCAGGAGCTCTAAAAAAACAAAATATTAATGATTTAGGATATGGTATTTGTGCAATAGTAAGAATAACTGAGGAAACAGCTAAAAATATTAATTTTAATAATTGTACAGAGATATTTAATAGTGTAACAGGTGTAGCAGATGACTATGGGTTATATTATGGTACAACATCAGGTTCATATGCAGGTTCTTATACTTTTGGGCAATGGTTATTTGATAAATTTGCAGGATTTTTTGACTACTTAGCAGGAATTTTAACATATGTATTTAAAGCACAATTTTTGGGCTGGGGAAATATTATTGAAGAATTGGTAAATCTTGCAATAAATAAAGCTTCAGGAATGGAAACTATAACTGTAGAGGAAAACAAAACAAATTCAGAACAAAATGGTAATGGAGAGATTACATCGACTCCAGGAACAGGGAATTTATACACACCATCAGCTACTAATACGATGTGGTCTACTAATAGAATAAATATTGAAGATATTATTTATAATAGAGTACCTTTATTAGATGTTAACTTTTTAGATGTTAAGTTAGATAGATATAAGAAAATAGAAGAAGCAAAAAAGGCACAAGCTTCAAGTGGAGATAAGATACAAGTTATTAGTGAAGATAGTATAGTATATGCATTACGTTCTAACATAGCAAAGTGGTATATTGTTATTAGACAAATATGTATAATAGTATTATTATTACTATTAATATATTTAGGAATTAGACTTGCAATTTCTACAGTAGCACCAGATAAGGCAAAATATAAAGGAATGCTTGTAGCATGGTTGAGTTGCTTTATAGTAGTATTTTGTATACATTATTATATGATGATAGTTATTGAAATAAATGAAGTTTTGGTAGACATTTTTGCAGAAGTTTCACAAAATGCTATAAAGAATTCTGATAATGGAACAGGAAGCCAATCTATATATGATACTATGAGAACAAGAGCATATTCACTTAAATTAAGTGAAGGATTTCCAGCTACAATATTTTATATGGTATTAATATACTTTTTAATTAGATTCTTGTTTATTTATATAAAAAGATATTTTACAATTATGATTTTAGCAGTTATGGGACCAATTATGTCTCTTAAAAATTGTTTTGATAAGATATCTACAGGTAAATCAAAATCTATGTCTAAATGGATGTACAATTTTGCATTAAATGTGTTTTTACAAACAATACATGCAATTATATATTGTATGTTTATGGTAATGGCATTTGATTTAGCAACTGATTCTGTTGCAGGCTTTATAATGTCACTGATTGTTTTGAATTTCATATTTAAGGCAGAGAAGATATTTATGAATATTTTCAACTTTGAGGGAAGAGCATCATCATTAAGAGATGTAAATGAAAATAAAAATTATTTTGCTGAAGCATACAAAGTTGGATTGGGTATAACTATGTTTGGTGGAACTGCGTTAAAGTTTGGATATGGAGCTGTAGCAGGAAGTGGAAGATTTTTGAGAGAAAAGGTCCTTTCTGGAGCACAAATTGGAACATCTGCATTTAATAGACTAAGATGGAGAATGCAAAATATAGATGCAAGAATTAATGGAGAAGATTCTATAGAATATACACCAATTAATCTTAGAGAAAAATTTGATAGCTATAGAGAAAACAAGAAAAATAATAGAGCTGATAAACTAAATAGAGTTATAGAAGGTATTACAGGAAAAAGAAATTTAAGGCTCGACTTACATAACATTAAAAAACAAGATCCATTATTATATGAAAAAACAAAAGAAGCTCTTAAATTAAAAAGACAATTAAAATGGAACATGTTAAAAAGAACAGTTGGAGATAGTACAAAATCAATACGTTATATGGCAGAATTAATGATGGGTGTACCAATGCTTGTAATAGATACACAATCTGGTATTTCTGCATTAGCAGATGCTACTAGCGGATTAAAAGGAATGGGAACTAAAAAGAAAGAATATGGATATAGAAGAAATATTAACGGAAAGAAAGGAAATCTTGTAAAAACAGCTTTAAATGCAGCTACATTTGGTGGAGTAAATGCTACTGAAAATAGTATAGATAAGTTCAAGGATGAACATAAAAAGATTGTTAAAAATAGTAAGTTAATTGGTGATTTAGATAAAGCCAATATACTAGAATCAAAAATACAAAAAGAAATAGACAAGATGATACAAGATGGCAAAAAAGATAAAGTTGAGAAAATAATGGATGATGCTTTAGAAGAAGTTATGAGTGCAAGAAAAATTAAAGAAGCTGTTAGTAGATATATGGCAATGAAAGGTGTTAAAAATGTTACAGAGGCAGAGTTATGCCAAATTGTTGAAGAAATAAATAGTGAACTTTATAGACGAAATGTTGATAAATCTATTGCAGAATTTTTAGATAATGGCTCAAAAGGTAAATTAAGTTCAAAAGACATTGATAAGATTTTGGGAATTATAGATGAGAAAGTCGAAATTGGTTTATTAGCTGTAATTAATGATAAAGCAAAAAAAGAACCTAAACATACAAAGGTAAAGAATAATGTAAAAAAATCTATGAAAAAAGAACAAGAAATAGATATTGATAAAGTAAAAGAACTATTGAAATCTGAGGATGCAGAATCAAGCTTTGGAATAGAGATAACTAAGGAAGTTAAAGATAGCATAGCAAGAAATTTTGACGGTAAGAAATCAAAAGCATTAGATAAGAAACAAGCTGTTAGTGCAATTGAAGATGCTATACTTGCAGGATCTAAAGAACAAGAAACAGATTTAGGAAGAATGATGAGAGAATTAAAAACTCTTAGAGAAAAAACTAAAAACACTCAAGGAAAGACAGTTGTAAATTTAAATGAATTTACTAAAGGATTAAAAGAAAAGTTAAAATAGGGTAGGTGTGAGTATGAAAAAGGTATTTAAGAAGCTCGGAATAACATTAATTATAATAATAACAGCGTTAATGATGCTAAAATCGACTTTTTCTCCATATATAGTATTCGCAGATACAGCTGCAGAAGAAGAAGCAAGCAAATTAGAGGCAATGGGAGGAGCAATAGGAGATGTAGCGGACTTTTTATTAGGCTTATCATTATATATACCAAAAGCAATGGGAATGGCATTAGCTAGTTTACTTAGATTTCTTGTTTGGGGTATTACAGCAATTGGTGGTGCTGGTGCAGGAGAAGGAGTTGGATCTGTTGATGCAATTATATTTGGTGAAGCAGGTATTACGAGTATAGATTTCTTTAATACTTCTGGAAATGATACTATAAATTTAATTAGAGATAATATAGCAGTATGGTATTATGTACTTAGAAATTTATCAATTGTAATATTATTAGGAATTCTATTATATGTTGGAATAAGAATGGCAATATCTACAGTTGCTTCAGATCAAGCTAAATATAAAAAGATGTTTACCGATTGGGCTGTAAGCTTAGCGTTAGTATTTGTACTTCAATATATAATGATATTTACTATAGAATGTAATAATGTTTTAGTAGATACTTTAAATATAGCAAGAACTAATGTGCAAACGCAAAATGGAAAGACGTATGATAATGCATTAGATCAAATAGCAGGACAAGCATGGCATATAAGTTTTACAGTCGGTGTATCTTCAACTCTTGTGTACATTATATTGGTTGGAATGACTATAATGTTCTTAATAATGTATATAAAGCGTATGCTGACGATTGGATTTTTAATAGTTATATCCCCACTTATTACAATTACATATTCTATTGATAGAATGGGAGATGGAAAGTCTCAGGCATTAAATGCATGGCTTAAAGAGTTTGTATTTAATGTATTAATACAACCATTTCATTGTGTTATATATTTAGTATTTGGAAATACAGCAATTGACTTACTAATAGATCAACAAACACTTTCATCTGCAGTATTATCAATATGTATGGTTTTATTTATATTTAAAGGTGAACAAATAGTTAGAAAAATATTTAACTTTAATGCAAGCAGTTTAGGAGAAGCAATAGGTGGAGCAGCAGCAATTACAACAGGTATTAGTATGTTAAAAAATAAAGGTGAAAAAGATAAAAAGAATAAAGTGGATACAAAAAAGATGCCTACTATGAATAATCCAGGTAATAGGACAGGAGGAGCAAGTTCAGGAGCAGCAGGTTCAGGAGGAGCAAGTTCAGGAGCAGCAGGTTCAGGAGCAGCAGGTTCAGGAACAGCAGGTTCAGGAGCAGCAGGTTCAGGAGCAGCAGGTTCAGGAGGAGCAAGTTCAGGAGCAGCAAGTTCAGGAGCAGCAAGTTCAGGAGGAAGTAAATTTGGAAGAGCAGTAAATAAGATAGTTAACAATCCACTTTTACATCCAGTAAGGTCTATAAAAGGTGTAACAGGTATGGCGTTTAGTGGAGTAGAAAAAGTATATGGAAAGCTTCCACCAGCACTAAGACAATCCTTAGCTACAAGTGCAAAGATTGCTACAATTGGTACAATGGCAGCTTTAGGCGCATCTACTGGCTCTGGAAAGAGTATTATGCCTGCAATATATGCTGGTAGGTCAATGACTGAAGGTGCTGGTGCAATAGCAAGTAGCAGAAAAGCTAATAAGATGGTAGCTCAAAATGAAGAAGCGTTCGCACAAGCATACCAGAATTATAAAGCGGAAAATCCTGGATTAACAGATCAACAAATTGCTATGCAAACACAATATATGTTAGAGAACGGCGATCCTGACCTAATGACAGAATCACAAAGAGAATACTATAGTTACGCAAGAAAAATGCAACAGACTTATGGTGTTATAGGAGAAGAAAACATAGAAGATAGGATGCAAGAGACATTAGGTTTAATTGCTTCTGGAAAATTTGAACCAGAACAACCAAAACCACGTAAGAAAAAAAGGAAAAAATAGATAATATAATTTAAAAGTGAGAGTAGGTGAATAATATGTCAGGAAACACGCAAGGGGCAAAGGAAACATTTGGAGCAGCTAAAAAGGCTTTTAATGATAGCAAAATTAATGACGACCAAAATAGTGGACAAGTTGATGACAACCAAGAAGAAGCAGGTAGTTTTCAAGATACTGCTAGAAGTAGTGGTAAAGGAAAAGAAGGAGCTAGAAAAGCAAAAAATGCAGCTAAAAGAGGAAAAAAGTTCTTTAACGGACTAAAAGGGATAAAATCCTTAGCTCCATTAGTTTCTGTATTAAGCACTATTGGAATTGCTTTACTTATTATCTTTTTAATAATAGGATTTATAGGATTTTTTACTACACTACCTGGACTTGCAATGGAAAAAATTGCAGAAATATGTGAAAACTTCTGGAATTGGTTTGCAGGAGCAGAAAAGATAGAAGTTGGTGAAAATGATTTAGTAGATTTAGCAAATTATATACAAGAACTAGGGTACGAACTTGTTGGAAGTGGTTTTGCAACTAAAAGTCAGGTTGTAAGAAACAAAGATACAGGAGAAGTAACAGCTGTAGAAACTGACTATGAAGGAAATCTAGGTGACACACCTAATTATTTATATGCATATGTTTTACAAAATGAAAGAATGTATACATTAAGAGGTGTTGAAGAGACAGGGGTTAATAAATTATTGTCATGTATACCGATACTAGGAAGTGCTACGGATGCATTTGAAGAGTGGATTAGAAATGGAAACTATGTTCGTAGCCCATCACACTATGGTATGTTGTATTTTGATGACATGGGTGAAAATTGGCTTTCTGCTTTGGATGATTTTGATCCATCTATAGATAGAGCAAACAAGACATTAAAAATAAAAACTGGTTTTTGGAATGTTTCTCAGATGAATTGGGATTTAGATGGTTGGACAGGTAGATATGGCAAACCAATAGAGTTATCTTTAGCGCTACATTTATCTACCATGGCACCAGATTTTGTTTATGATTTTTGTATGGATAATGCTTTACAAACACAGATAGAACTTGGAACTAAAGAAATGGAATATACAGCTGATTATAAGTTTATATCAAATGATGGAGTAACTCTAACAAGGGAGCAAGTAATACAAGAATTTGAAACCCACGTAAAGGATATTAGTATTAATAATAATTATAATGCTTTATTTTTGTCTAAAGACAAAATTGAAGAGTATTCATGGGATTTTGGATGGGCTAATCAACAAGTATATACACCACCAATAGAAATTTTGAATACAACCAATATAATTTGTGTAGCAAATGATGAGAAGGGAGAATATGATTATTACAAGGCATTAGATAAAGATGGTAATCCAATAGAACTATATGATAAAGTTAATAAAATTCCAAAACTGTATACAATAGAAAGAGATGATACAGGAAAACCAATATTTATAGAGTCAGAGTATGGTAAAAACTTATGTAATTTGGAAGATGGCAAACTTTTTTTTAGTGAAGATGGAAGTGATTATACTTATGTTATGATTGAATGGGTAAGTTTTCAAGATATGATAAATATACTAGATTATGGTACTGCAGCCGAAAAATTAAGGATATTATGTGCATTAGAAAAAGATAGGGCATCAGGTTCAGAACTGGCAAAATGTGGAATACATAGTTTGCTAAGAGATATTGATGACTGTATTAATTATATGAGTGGAGCTAGAGATATCGATGACGGTATTGAGTATAGCGTAGATTTTAATTGGTATCAGCCGGATGAAGGATATTGGACCTATTTTTTAGGTGATGCTGGAAAAATGCAAGATATTTTTAATAAATATGATGAAGGTAATCATATATTAGAGATGGATTATAAGAGGTTTAGCGATGAAATAGATGTGGATAATCTTTGTAAAGATATGAAAGAAGCATTGATAGACCTAGTTGGCAGAATGAATCAAGATATACGTATGATAGAAACATATATGGAACAAATTATTGCGAAAAAGGTTGCAGAATTTAATA
The DNA here is from genome assembly GCA_017621295.1 of Clostridia bacterium. The sequence goes on from JAGATI010000168.1 coordinate 8,940, forward strand.
AATATGGATTAGATGCAGAAACATTTTTTTTATTATACAAAGTGATGCGTTCACAAGATACAAGTGTACATACATTTAAACCATATATAAATAAAGTTACAAATCATTGGTATAAGGATGTATATTTTCATCCAGATGATGATGATTACGACAATGGAAAAATTCCAACTGATTGGGAGTCGGCTTATGATTTTACAAAAGAAATAGAAGATGATACAGGAGAGTATAATCCTGAAGGATTAGCCAATACAGAGGATATTCAAAAGTTAAAGCAAGCTGGAAAAATAATGTATACATTAAATGGTACTGGAGATAATGGTACAGATGTTACACAAATAAAGCAACCATTTATTTTAAAAACAGAGCCATGGCATAATAAGGTAAAAAATTGGTTAACAAGTGGATACTTCTTTATATATGATGGTACAAAAGAAACAGCAGAGGAAATAGAAGCAGCAAGAAAGGTTTTAAAAAACGAATATAATCCTGCTGATCCATTGTTAATTTCTTCTGAATATCATGGATTAAATGATAAATTACTAATCGATTCTGACAATAATGAAAAACCTGAAGTTGCAGAGATTGATGCAAGAGCAAAAGAACTTAATGATATTTTAGCTTCAACTGAATATAAAGATGGAAAAAAATATAAGGTAAGATTACAAAAAATTAATTTTGCTAAAAAATCATCTTTAGCAGCATTCTCTATATTAGAAAGTGTTCATACAAAAGATGGTGAATATGTATATCGTGATTTAAAAGAATTTATGATTGAGCTTGGATATTTTTCAGAAGGTGACTTTGAGACTATTGAAAGTAATGTATTAGATTGGATTATACCAAGTTATACACCAGATGAGTGGCCTGATACTAGATATGAGAAGAAAAATGACCGATATGGTACATATATAAGATCTAAAGCAAGTATAGAAGAAGAAAAACAAAAGGAAAAGGACGATTTGGCTAAATTAGAAGAACAGGATCCAAATGATACAGTTGGAGATGGAACAGTAGGAAGTACTAATTCAAGTGGTTCAACTACTACATCTAATGGGCAATCAACTACACATACAACATCAGGAGTAGAAGAGAAGTCTGTAGATGCAATCGATTATGGAGAAGAAGGATACGCAACAGTTACTATAATAAATGGAGTATCGTATAAAAATTATAAACAAGGAAATTACCCTAGCCAGAAGGTTTCAAGCCAATATTCTCAAATAAAACCTTCTAAAAGTACAGATGCATTTGGACGTGTAGGATGTGGACCAACGTCTACTGCAGTTGTATTATCTGCATATGGAAAAGTGGGGTCTATAGGGAAAGATGCATTACCATATGTTATAGGAGAAGAGATAGGAGTAACTACTCAAGGTACAAAATCATCAGAAGACATAAAAAAGGCATTTGATAGTAGAGGAATTGCTGCAACAGTATATTATAAAAGTAATCCTGATATATACAATATTATGGATAAAGCTCTTAAAGAAGGAAGACCAATAATTGCTAATGTTAATCCAGGCTCATATTCTCCAAATGGACATTATATTGCAATATTAGGATATGATTCAAACAATAAATTAGTAATTTCAAATCCTTATGGTTATGGGATTTATGGAAATTCAGGAACACATAATCCAGGAGAGGTAACTTTACAGGAGTTTATAAATAAACATTTAGGTGGAGGAAGTCAAACTTTATTGATTCCAGATATAGCTCCAGCAGGAACTAGTTTGGCTAAAAGTTCATCTATAAAGGGATTTGATGAAAATTTGGATGTAATTGCACCAGAGCAATGTATAGTAATAAATAAAGAAATTGGAGATAGATCTGATTCTATAACTATCAAATTTACATCAGAAAATAAAGTTAAAGATATGACAATGAAAATAGAAGGAATAAAGCTAAATGATGATATAGAAGAAAATAAAGTTATTGATAAGGGAACAGTAATAGGAAAAACTACAAAAGAAGATATAAAACTTTTAATGAGAGATGCAAAAAAGGCAATTATTAATAATATAGAGGATTATATGCAACCACCAGAAAAACTGAAGAAAGTTGCTAATGGGGGTGGAGGAACTATTCCTTTATTTAGCACAAGTCTTTCTAGACAAGAATTTATAGACGGAGCTAATAATTATTCTGGAATTGCTGGAACAGAATTTGATGGTAAAATGGGAGAATTTTATGATATTTGTACTAAAAATGGAATAAATCCAGTAATAGCATTTACAAGAGCAATTTGGGAATCTGGTTTAACTCATGATGGAGGTACTCATAATTATTGGGGAATTAATATACCTAATGGAAGTGGCTATGTAGGTGTAGCAGATAGTATGTTAGGAACACTACAAGTATATTGCGATTTACTAAATAGTTATTCAGATCCAACTACATGGCAGTATAAAACAATTATGGAAAGATATAATGAAAGAAAAGATTGTACAGAAAATGGAGGATGTAATACAAGTGGTTATGGTACTCCAGATACAATAGAAGGTATTATGAGCTTATATAGTAGTTTAGGAATACATGAATATGGAAATGCAGGCGATGGAGGATATTACTATTTAGATCCAGATAGAGCAGGAGTAACATATATATATGAAACTCATGAAGAATTTGTTAGCTTATGTAAAAATCAACATAGTGAAGGATCAAGTGTTACTGTATGGGAAAACGCACAATATACAGCGTACCAAGTAAAGCTAATGGCTGATACAGCAGAAAATATATGGGGTGAAAAAGCTCTAGAATAAGAGGTGGAAAATGAAGAATTTAAAAGATATAATTATTATATTAATATTCTTAGTTATTATTGTATTTAATGTAATACTATTAAATATAAATCTTGGTCAAATAAATACAATTCAGCATGATTTAGAATATATAAATTCAGATGAGGTTCCAGAAGGGATAGAATCTCCTAAGTTTATTGGGAAGACTTTTTCACAATATTCAGGAAATGTAAAAGCAATATCTGTATCAAAAGCATGTTATATGTTTGCAACTAATATTTTACCAGAATATAGAAAGGAATGTGCAAAAGAAGATATAATTGAATATTATAACAAACATGCTGGAGATATATTTATATTAACTGGGATACAAACTCAAGAGGACTTTTGTAGATTGATTAAAGAAATAAAAAAATTAAATGAAAATCTTATCTTTGAAAGTTATAGGTTTGACTTTAATAATATTTCAATAAATAATGATTATATAATTGCTAAATTATATATAAAATATAAGAATTGCGATGAAGTTATGGTTAATGTTAAAATATATAATCAAGTTTATAATGATAGAACATCAATTTGTTTTTACACTAATAAATAAATTAAAGGAGAGAAATTAGTGAAGGAAGATCGTAAATTAATAATTATAATAAGTTTTATTTTCGCATTAATTCTTACTGTAATTAATATAAGTATATATGTTAATAAAGTAATTATTCCATCTAATAAAGCTAACGGGGTTTTAAAAAAATATAATGCTAGTAATACCACAGTCGAAGTGACAACACAAAATGATGGACAAGCAAGTGATGATATCTTAGGTAAATTAAAAGAGATGTCTGAACGTGAGAGAATGGAATTTTATTTTTCCGAATTTATGGATTACATAGAAAATGGAAAATATCAAGAAGCATATAACTTATTGTATCCAGACTTTAAAGATAACTATTTTAAAACATTAGATGATTTTAAAAAATATGTAAATAAAACATATCCAGAGTTTGTTTCTTTTAGTTATAATAATATAGAAAGACAAGGAAGTATATATGTTTTAATGATAACTGTTATCAATCCAGATTTAAGTAAAAGTGAAGCGAAAAAAAGCCAAAGGATTGTAATAAAGGAAAATAATTTCAATGATTTTGTTTTATCATTTCAGGTTATATAAGGAGAAAAGAATATGGGATTTTGGTTAAATCTTAGATTAAAAGTAAGAGATTTTTTTAAAAAACATAAAAAGAAAATTACTATAATAGTTATTATTGTGGGAATTGTAATTGCAATTGATAGATTTCTAGGAAGTCGTCCAGTTGTAGAATTACCAAGTACTACATATGAGCCACATAGTCCTGTTATGGACGAAACAGCTAAAGTGCCAGAACAGTACAAAGCTCCAATTAATAATTTGATAGATAACTATGTTAACTATTGTAATAATAAAGAATATGAAAATGCATATAATTTATTAAGTAGTGATTTTAAAGCTAATTATTGTGATAATATAGAAGAATTTAAAACATATGTAGACCAACTATACAAAGAAAAACAAATATATAATATACAAAATTTTTCTAATGTAAATGGTGCATATGTATATAGATTAAGATTGTTAAATGATATTTTAGCTACAGGTACTACAGATGGTTATGAATATAAGGAAGAAAAGGTTGTAATAAAGGAAGAAAATGGTGTCCTTAAGTTAGCTTTAAATGGTTATGTTGGTGAAGAAAATTTGGGAATTGTTGCAGAAGATGAATATATGAGAATTGATATTGTAAAAAAAGAAGTTAAATATACATCAGAAACATATACTGTAGAAATTACAAATAAAACAGGTAATTTTATAGTATTACTAGATAATACAGAAATGGATGAAATTGTAATGAAAGTAAATGGAGATAGTAGAGGTGTTAATGGTTTAGAAAATGGTAATCTTGTTGTATTACCAAATAGTAAGAAAACTCTTACATTACCTTTTGACCAATATTATGATGATGGAGTTAATCC
>JAGATI010000169.1 GCA_017621295.1 Clostridia bacterium
TGAAGAAGAATTAAATGAAAAAATAAAAGAAATGGCTACTAATTACGGTAAAAAAGAAGAAGAACTTATGCAAAATGAAAATCTAAAAGATTATTTAAGCAATAATATGAAAATAGAAAAAGCAATAAAATTTGTAGTAGATAATGCAAAAATTAAATAAATAATTAATAAAAAAATTAATTAAAGAATCTAAGAATTGAATTAAGTAAAAGGGTTAGGGGTAATTATAAATAGTAATAAAAGTCCACTAACTCTTTTTGCTTAAGTTATTGTATTTAGTAAAGAATGGTAATTATATAGAAAGATAAATAATTATAACTAAATAATAAAAATAATATTTATTATTAATAAAAAGCTATTGAAAAATTTAGCTTTATAGTATACAATTCAAAAAAGAATGAACAATAAGGAGGAAATTATGTTAGAAAGAAATAGTTTAGTTCCATATGTAGTTGAGCAAACTGCTAAAGGAGAAAGATCATATGATATTTTCTCTAGATTATTAAAAGATAGAATTATATTTTTAGGAGAAGATGTAAATCAAGCATCAGCAGGTTTAGTAATAGCGCAATTGCTATTTTTAGAGTCAGAAGATCCAGATAAAGAAATACATTTATATATCAATAGCCCAGGAGGTTCTATAACAGATGGAATGGGAATAGTTGATACAATGAATTATATAAGTTGCCCTGTATCTACAATATGTATAGGAATGGCTGCTAGTATGGGAGCTGTATTACTTGCATCAGGAGAAAAAGGAAAAAGATTTGCAACACCAAATTCAGAAATTTTAATTCACCAACCATTAATAGCTGGAGGAGGCCTATCTGGACAAACTACAGAAATTAAGATTCATGCTGATCATATGGTAAAAACAAGAGAAAAATTAAATAAGTTACTTAGTAGCAGAACAGGTCAACCATTAGAGGTAATTGAAAAAGATACAGAAAGAGATAATTATATGACTGCAGAAGAAGCTTTGAAATATGGATTGATAGATGGCATAATGGAAAAAAGAGCATAGTATATAAATAAATATAATTAAAAGGAGTGCTATAATGGCAAAAAATGATCAACAAAAAAGTGTAAGATGTTCGTTTTGTGGAAAAACACAAAATTCTGTAGAAAGAATTATTGCAGGTCCAGGAGTATATATTTGTGATGAATGTATTAAGGTTTGTAACAACATATTAGAGGATGATAACTATGAAAGTAATGAAGTTGCATATACTTTAAATGATGATGATAGACTTTTAAGTCCTTTAGAAATAAAAGAAATTTTAGATTCATATGTAATAGGACAGCAAGAAGCTAAAAAAACATTGGCAGTAGCTGTATACAATCATTACAAACGTATTAACAATAAATCTGAAAAGAAAGATGATGATGTTGAAATACAAAAAAGTAATGTATTGCTTTTAGGACCTACAGGTTGTGGAAAAACATTACTTGCACAAACTTTAGCTAAAATATTAAATGTTCCATTTGCAATAGCAGATGCCACAACTTTAACAGAAGCAGGATATGTTGGTGAAGATGTAGAAAACATTTTACTTAAGCTAATTCAAGCTGCAGACTATGATATAGAAAAGGCTGAAAGAGGAATAATATATATAGATGAAATAGATAAAATATCAAGAAAATCTGAAAATCCATCTATTACAAGAGATGTAAGTGGAGAAGGTGTACAGCAGGCTTTATTAAAAATAGTAGAAGGAACTGTCGCATCTGTACCACCACAAGGAGGAAGAAAGCATCCACATCAAGAGTTTTTGCAAATTAATACAGAAAATATTTTATTTATTTGTGGAGGGGCTTTTGAAGGTCTAGAAAAAATTGTAAAAGATAGAACAGGAAAGAAATCTATTGGATTTGGAGCTCAAATAGAAAGTAATAAAGACATGAATAAATATGCAATCTTTGAAAAGCTTCTACCACAAGATTTATTAAAGTTTGGGCTAATACCAGAATTTGTTGGAAGATTACCAATTATTGCAACTCTAAAAGAGTTAGATAAAGAAGCTTTAATAGATATTGTTACAAAGCCAAAAAATGCATTAGTAAAACAATATAAAAAGTTAATGGAACTTGATAATGTAGAATTGGAATTTGAAGATGAAGCTTTAGAGCTTATTGTAGATAAAGCAATAGAGAGAAAAACTGGAGCAAGAGGATTGCGTTCAATAATTGAAGATATTATGCGTGATATTATGTTCGAAATACCATCAAATCCTAAAATAGAAAAATGTATTGTGACAAAAGAAACTGTAGAAACAGGAGCGTCACCAAAAGTAATTATAAATGAAAATAGAGAAGATAAGAAAAATTTAAAATCAAAAAGATTGTCAACAACAAAAAGAGAAGAAACAGCATAGTAATAACTAAATTATTAAAAATTAAAATGTTAATATTTTAATTTGCTTTTTTAAAATATATATGCTAAAATAAACAAAGATTTTAAGTTTAAATTAAATAAGGAGAGTGTAACAATGCAAATAGCAAAATACGTAGTACTTGGTTTATATATTCTTGTTTGTGTAGCATTAATTTTCTTAGCAACTATACAAACAAAGGAATCTCAAGGAGCATCTGGTACAATAACTGGGGCATCTACAAACAATTTCTTCGAAAAAAATAAAGGAAGAACAAAAGAAGGAAAATTAAAAAGATGGACAATTACTTTAGGAGTTATGTTTGTTGTATTAGCAGTAGCCCTTGGAATATTATATGTAATGTAAAATGTAAACCGCATGTTTTCCATGCGGTTTATTCAATATTATTACATATAAGAATAATTGAATAGATAATTAATTATATATATTAATAATTGAACAATATGTTACTAGTCAGTCTTAAATAATTAAAACAGTCTACGGACTAATTTTATATCCAATTTTAAAATTAAGGCTGACCAGTAACAACAATATATAAATGATTAATTATATATATTAATAAATAGGTAACATATAAAATAAACTATAAAAATAATGGATATAATAATGAATAACATAATAAAATATATATGTTAATTATATAAGATTTACCATTTAATCTAGATAATTAAATGCCTAATTTGGAACTAGATTTGTACATATATAATTATATATAAATATATGTGCAAGTTAAATTTATAATATATAAAAAATTAAATTGAATGGTAATATATTAAGGAGAATTTATGGAACAAAATAAAAATGAGATTTTGGAAATTATGAATGAAAAGAAAAATAAAATTATAGAATTTATGAAAGATAAACAATATATACCTATGAAGGCAAAAGAAATAGCAAATATATTAAATGTCCCTAAAAGTGAATATGAAGATTTTAGATATTTATTAAATCAATTAGAAGATGAAGGTAAGATACAAAAAAACAAGAAATCTAAATATAATTTAATAGATAATTCAAAATTTTTAACAGGAATTTTTAGAGCAAATCAAAGAGGTTTTGGATTTGTAAAATTAGAAGATTCAGATGAAGAAATATATATATCAGAACATAATACGAAAAGTGCATTAAATGGAGATAAAGTTTTTGTAGAAATAATTGATGAGTCTTGCGATAATCTTCATAAAGAAGGAAAGATAGTAAAAATATTAAAACATGAAAAAGATACGATAGTAGGACTATTTCAAAAAAGTAAAAATTTTGCTTTTGTTGTTCCCAATGATAAAAAATTGGGAACAGATATATTTATATCAAAAAAGAATTTTGGAAAAGCAAGAAATAATCATAAAGTTTTGGTAAAAATACTTAAATATCCTGAAAGAGGAAAAAATGCAGAAGGAAAAGTTATAGAAGTAATAGGAAATGTAAATGAAGCTGGTGTGGATATGCTTTCTTTAATAAAAGAGTATAATTTACCATACAAATTTCCAGAACCAGTAGTAGAAGAAGCAAAAAAGATAAGACCAGAAATATCAAAAAAAGATATTCCTAATAGACTAGACTTAAGGAATGAAGAGATATTTACAATAGATGGAGAAGATGCAAAAGATTTAGATGATGCCATATATGTAAAAAAATTAGCAGGTGGAACTTATGAGCTTGGAGTACACATAGCAGATGTAAGTTACTATGTTAAAGAAGGTTCAAAACTAGATGAAGAGGCAATTTTAAGAGGGACAAGTATATATATGATGGATAGAGTAATTCCAATGCTTCCAAGAGAATTATCTAATGGTATTTGTAGTTTAAATCAAGGTGAAGATAGATTTGCAATTTCTGTTATAATGGAAATAAATAAAGATGGAAAAGTAATTTCATCAGATATCAAAAAAAGTGTAATAAATGTTACAAGGAGAATGAATTATAAGGATGTAACTAAATTATTACGATATGCAGAGATTAATTAGCAACCTAAAAGTGAAAAATTAAATATTGGAGAAGATATAACAACATCAAAAGTGCAAAATTGTAATTCTAAAGAAAATATAACAATATTTGGGACTGATAATTATAACAGTAATGAAGAAAAAGCAGTATTTGAAAAGAAAAATTTTAATAATGAACAAGAAATAAAATCTAAATCAAAAGAAATAAATGAAAAAGTACAAGATTTAAATGAAGAGGATAAATCTACAATAAAAAAATATGAAGAATTTATTCCTCATTTTATAAGAATGAAGGAACTTGCAACTATTTTACTGAACAAAAGAAAAAAAGATGGAAGCTTAGATTTAGACATTCCAGAAAGTAAGATTATATTAAATCAAGATGGAATTGCAATAGATGTAAGAAAATATGAACTTACTATATCAAATAGTATAATAGAACAATTTATGCTAATTGCAAATGAAACAGTTGCAGAAAAATTTTATTGGTTAGAAGCACCTTTTATTTATCGTGTTCATGAAGTACCAGAAATAGAAAAAA
>JAGATI010000030.1 GCA_017621295.1 Clostridia bacterium
ATATTCTTCAGTTGTTGGAAAAATATTTTGTATTAAAAATGTTTTTTCTTTTCCTAATACTTTTCCAAAAACAAAATTATAAACTTTCTTTCTAGTCTTTTTCTTATTCTCATATATAGATTTATATTTTTCTACTTTACTTGATATTGGTACAAACCATATTATTTCTTCATTTTCTGGATCATTAAAACAAAAATAACAAGGTCTTTTATTGCCATTTTCTTTATTTTCCATTAACTTATAACCTTTAAATATATCAAAAAATTCATCTTTTATAAAATAAAATTTTCCGTTTTCTACTTTCATTTTTACCTCATTTCTAACAAAAAAGTTACACATATTTTATTTCTACGGATCTTTTCTCACTTCGTTCGAAAATTCCTAGAACTAAAAAATCTACCTCCGAAAAGGTAGATTTTTATTAACATTTGTCCACCTACGCATTTATTTGTCGCAAGTAGGGTTGCGAGTAACATTTGCACACCTATGCACTTATACCCCGCAAATAGGGTTGCGGCTAACATTTGATTTGGACAAGATACTATTAACGTATCTCTATTATTATATTCATTATAACCTTTTTTATTAACAAAAGTCAATACTTTTTCAAGATTTTCATACGTCTTTTCATTCGTCTTTTTATTCTATATTTCTAATTCATCTTCTATTTCCTCGTGAGAATTTTGATAAGTATTTGAATTTTTGTAGTCAAATTTTATCTTTTCATCATTCTCAGCTAGATTATAAGCAAGGCAACCTACCATAGCTTGTACTATTTGGTCTTCTTTATTAGGATTAATAAATGTAATATTCAAACTCTTTTTCAAAATTCTCACCACCTTTTACTTCAATACTATTATTAAAAGTTTAGAAATATTACTTAATTTTTGTAGCTACAAGTGGTAAGTAAAATACCCATATGAGATTTGCCCTCATTACTCTTTTTAGAGAATCGCCCCTTTACATCACGTTAGCCAGACGAAAGTTTCATTATCTGTGATTGTAACTTGTTATTTAATTTTCAATGTACTATATTTCAAATAGAAAATAAATATCTCAAAATGCTATTTTCTATATTGATAAAATCATTATAAGATGCTAAAATAGTGTTGTAAATAGGTTTTACTAAGTCTATAGATAAAGTAAAAATTAAAATAGCTATATTCTATTTTTCAAAATGGAGGAAATCTTGATATGATAACTAATTTCACACTTAACAATAATAAAATTATAATAAAAAATACTCGGAGAATATTTTGGTGCTATTGGTGATTTTGAATATAATATTGGAGATAAACTATATGAATTTGCTATAATGAGTTATGAAGATTTTGATAAATTGAAAGCAATGTACACACAACTTATAGAACTTGTATGTTATTCTAAAGAAACTGATTCTGAAGATGAAAAGATAGATTGTTTCTTAAAAATGTTTCAAATTGTTAGGGCATGTCTAAAATTTTCTCCATATACACATTTTTACACACAAGTTCTAATAGATATAATTGTGAAAAACTATAACACTAAGGTATTTAGAAGTGATTTATTATTTAAATCTCAAATTGGTGTATTTATTGAAGAAACTAAATACTCTCCTAATGATTTTTTAGCGAATTAGAAGAAGATGAATATACTACACAAATTTTGCTTATGAAATGGGTTCAAGAAATAGATAAAATATCAGTAAAAAAGCATAATGAATATGTGAAATTCTTTGAAACTATGAGAGATTTACTAATTAAAAATTTAATAGAAAAGAAAGCAGATTTAAAAGAAAGACTAGAATTAATTAGCAAATATTCTAATAATTCTCTTGTTAGAAATTTAAGTGTGCCTGAAAAATTATTCTTATATGAAACAAAAAGAGTATTTGATATACACTATGTCAATACTAAACCTGCTCATGCTCTTTTTCTTGATACTAAATTCAAAACAAAATATATTTGTGATACAGAATTATCTTTTGAAGAAAGAAGATTAGATGTAGAAAAAATTGTAGAAATAATAAAAGAAAAACATATTGTAGCAGAAGAAGTTTATGAATTACAAAATACAGAAGAACAAATTAGATTTGAATTATTTAAAGTAATTCAAAATAATTTTACTATCAATAAATGTGAAAATTGTGGTAGATTATTTATACCAACCACTACTAGTAATAATCCAAATCCAAAAGGAAGAAATGACCAAAAATATTGTAATAACTTATATTTGGATACTGGTAAAACTTGCAAAGAAATTGGAGCATTTAATAAGCAAAAACAAAAAGTTCAAAATAGTGCAATTTTAAAAGAATATCATAGAGAATATAAAAGAATGCATGGTTTGCACTATAATCATACAAAAGAATTTAAGGAAAAACAATTTAAAGAATGGTCTGAAAAAGCTAGAAATTTAAGAGACAATTACAATGATAGCCAAATTGAAGAATTTAAAGTTAAGCTCAAAGAATTAAGCAATATGTATTGGGAAATATAAAAGCCACTCATATATGGTGGCTTTCCTTTATACTAATTCCACAATGTTTTCTTTTGATTCCATTAATTTCTTTTTATATATTAAACTTCTAATATAAAAATCTACTAAATTTACTATTCCAAAAACATATAAACTTACTTGTGTTTTTACAAATATTAAACATATAATTACTCTTATTCTTCTGATTTTTGAAACATAAATTCTGCTGGTTTCTCAATCTTTAATTTTTCTTCATATGTTCCTTCTAAATTAGAAAGTTCGTTACTATGATTAAGAACAAAATTATCCATTTTATCAGATGTATCTTCAAACCATTTATTATAGTTTTCTTTCTGCTCATTCATATAATTTATAAAATCTTCTTTTTCTTTAGTAATAGCAGAAATAGTTTCAGTTATATTATTGCTAGTCTCTTGGTATATAGTTTTTGCTGAATAATCTCGTTTTAATTTTGCTGAACTATGATGATCCGTTTTAAATAATAAAAATTTCATTGCAACAATTTGCCTATTACTATCATTTATATAAGATGAAAAACTTGATGGAGATTTTACTAATTCTATATATTGTTTAAGCATATCATAGCCCAATTCACTATAAATATTGGTAAAAGCTTCTTGAGAACATTCTCTTTGAAGTAAAAAACTTTTAGGATATATACTAATTAAATTTACAGATTTATAATAATCAAATCCTAACTCACTTTTTAAATTATTATCAACATAGTTTTCTAGTGATTCATCTTCTACATTCTGAATAGTATTGTTTATAAAACTATTCATTTTATCTATAAAATCTCTTCCCTCTTCATAAAATTCTGTAATATTATTCTGATATGTTTTGCATATTAGAATAAAACATTCAATATATTGTTCATATGATGAAATTGAATATTGTTTGGATAAAGTATCAACTATTGTAAAATGGTTACTCTCTAAATATTTTGTTATTGCATTTTGAACATCTATTTTCTTCATATTTTCTCCTTATATACAAAAAACAAACACCTATTTATTGGCATTTGTTTTCTTTAGTGAATTTTAATAATAATATCACATTTAGGATAAAAAGTCACTATTTTGTTGGAAAATAATGTATTCGAGTTTACATTTTTATTTAATCACTAATCCTAATTTAACAATAGGATTTTTCTCTGCTAAGAAAACTCCTTTAATTTCAATACTTTCTGGAACAACTTGTCCTTTATTTCTACCGTTCTAGAGTGTTACATCTTTGTGTACTGTACTTTTACTTATTCCAAATTTAGCAGCTGTTCCTCTTACTGTATCTTTTGAATCTATAATATAATGTGCTAAACTAATTGCACGCTCTTCTATTGATTGCTTACCTGTTAACTTTCTATTTTTTACTGGTAAGTTATGTGAAATAATTCCTTTCATAAAGCAAACCCCCATACTGAATACTTTTGTTTAATTGTATTCGTATAGGGGTTGTATTAGAACAATAGTAAAAATTATTAATAGCTTTTTCTTAATATATTATTTTCCATTTATAATTATTTTAAAATTCACAATTTCTTGGTGTTCTTGGGAAAGGAATAACATCTCTAATATTCATAACACCTGTTATATACATTATAAGTCTTTCAAATCCTATGCCAAATCCACTATGTTGTACACTCCCATATCTTCTTAAATCTAAATACCACCAATAATCTTTTTCGTCCATATTTAAATCTTTTATTTTTGCTTGTAATAATTCTAAAGAATCTTCTCTTTGGCTACCACCTATTATTTCTCCTATTCCTGGTGCTAAAAGGTCAGCTGCTGCAACTGTTTTCTTGTCTGGATTTAACTTCATATAAAAAGCTTTTATTTCTGCTGGATAGTCTGTAACAAATACAGGCTTTTTAAATATTTGTTCACTTAAGTATCTTTCATGTTCTGTTTGTAAATCTGTTCCCCATTCAACTTTATATTCGAATTTATCATTTACTTTTTCTAATTCTTTTATTGCGTCTGTATATGTTATTCTTCCAAATTCAGAATTTACTAAATTATTTAATCTTTCTAATAAAGTCTTATCTATGAAACTGTTTAAAAATTCCATTTCTTCTTTACAATTTTCAAGAACATACTTAATTACGAATTTTAACATTTCTTCTTCTAAATCCATAGAATCTTTTAAATCTGCAAAACACATTTCAGGTTCTATCATCCAAAATTCTGCTGCATGTTTTATTGTATTTGAATTTTCAGCTCTAAAAGTTGGACCAAATGTATATACATTTCTAAATGCGAAAGCATATGTTTCTACATTTAATTGTCCACTAACTGTTAGATGTGCTGGCTTTCCAAAAAAATCTTTTGTATAATCTATACTTCCATCTTCAGTTTTTGGAACATCTTGTAAATCAAAGGTGTTTACACAAAACATTTCTCCTGCACCTTCTGCATCACTTCCTGTTATTATTGGAGTATTTACATATACAAAATTGTTTTCTTGCAAAAATTTGTGAATTGCATATGCTGCAACTGACCTTATTCTAAATACTGCATTAAAAGTATTTGTTCTTGGTCTTAAATGAGATATAGTTCTTAAATATTCCATTGTATGTCTTTTCTTTTGAAGTGGATAATCTTGAGATGATTCTGCAATTAATTCTATGCTTTTTGCTTTTATTTCAAATGGTTGTTTTGCATTTTCTGTCTTTACCATTTCTCCCATAATATTTACTGATGAACTGATAGTATATTTGCATATTTCACTAAAATTTGATAATTCATTATCGAAAACAATTTGAACATTTTTAAAAAAGCTTCCATCATTTATTTCCAAAAATCCAAATGTTTTTGAATCTCTTACTGTTCTAATCCAGCCTGATATTTTAACATCTTTTGAATAATAATTTTCTGAATTTCTGTATAATTCTTTTATTGTTAAAGTTTCCATATATTCCCTCCATATCTGTCATTTTCTAGTAATTATAACACATTTTTTTATTTAGTGTTACTTTTTTATGAAATTTATATAAGTTTTTGTTACTGGTTAATACTTTAGTAGTCAAAACCTCATATATGTAAATAAAGAATATGTTTTTATATTTCTAAATCATCATCAGTTACTATCTCACTTTTATCAGAAAATAAATTTTCTTTTCCAATTATGTATTTAAACAACTCTGGATTCTTTTCTAATGCTTCTAAAAAATGATATGTAACATTTTCAATCTCACTACAGACATAAACTCTTCCTTTTCTCATTGTTCCATCTTCTTTTATTATACTGCTCTGATATACCATATATTTAGGTGTATCTTTTAATACTCTTTGTCTAAATTTTTCATTTTCTTCCGAAGTTTCTCCTAAAGGTGGTAATATTCTTGCTTTTCCATCACACTTAGAATGTTGCGCTTCACCATCTTGTTTTGTTTGCTCGTGATTTTGAATAGACATAGCTTGTATTTCTAAAACCCATGTTTCATCTTTTCCATCTACTTTAGAATCTTTTTGTTCTTTTTCACTATTTTTTTCTATATTTATATTATCTTGACCATTTTTTTCCTGTATTCTTTTTCTCCATTCTTTTACTTTTGTACTTGTTAATGAATCATGAAAAGCTATATAATAACCTGATTTACCTCCATCGTGAACTTTCGAACGGTGAGGTACTCTAGTAATTCCTAGTTTTTTTGCAATTATTGGCATATCTATTATTTTATTTAATATATGTCTTGCTAGAGCATTATTAGCTTCTTTGTCTTCAACATCATATTGCTGTTGATATGTTTGTATTAATTCTTCAATAGTTGATATATGCTTTTGGTGAGACTCTTTTTCTATTCTATTTCTTTCTTTTGTTCTTTCCAATCTTTCTTTTTTTAATTTGACTTTTTTTCTTGTTGCTTCTGATGCATTCGCTTTTTCTTCTAATTCTTGTATTTCTTTATTATCTTCTTGTATTTCTTTTTCTTCTTCTTCTTCTAACTGTTTATATTCTTGTATTGTCTTCTTTAATTTAAGTTTATTTTCTTCGATTTCTGTATATTTTCTTGCTCTTTCTGTAAGATGCTTTTGGCAAAGTTTATGTTCTATATTAGTACCAAAAGGAATGTGTTCAATTACTAAACAACATCCCAAAGTATCAAATATTTTTTTATCTTTATTCGATTCTTTCTTTAAAACCTTTTCTTGTTTTTTCTTATGACTAGTTTCAGACTTCGTTCTTTCACATAACGAAAATCTAACACCTGGAAATTCACGTTCTATTTCTCTACCTAAAACATATAATACATTCCTCATAAATATCTGAGAGTATTCATTGTTTAAATATTCATACTGAGCCTGCAATTCTTGTCTAATATCATCATCTGTGCGATGCTTATTACTACTACTCTTTCTTAATTTTTCTCTAAAATCTTCATTACTCATTAATCTTACGCTCCTTTATTAACATATACTTTTTTTAGTATATCATAAATTAACATAATTGTAAAACTAATTTTCATAAATCTCATAATACTTCCCTTTTTTCCTTAACAACTCCTCATGCTTTCCCTCTTCTACAATATTCCCATTTTCAACAACAATAATTCTATCTGCAGATTTTATAGTAGATAAATGATGTGCAATAATAAATGTAGTTGCCCCCTTCATAAGTTCTAAAAATGACTTTTGAATTTTATTTTCTGTTACAATATCAACATTACTTGTTGCTTCATCTAAAATTAAAATTGGTGGTTTTATTAAAAACATTCTAGCTATTGTTATTAATTGAATTTCACCTGCAGACAAAAATGTTTTTTCTGTAATTACTGTATTATATCCATTTGGAAGTCTTCTAATAAAAGCGTCGCTACCAGAAAGTTTAGCAGCATTTACTATTTCTTCATCTGTAGCGTCTTTTTTTCCATATGCTATATTTTCCTTTATTGTTCCTGTAAATAGTTTAGTATCTTGAAGAACAATACCAATATTTCTTCTTAAAACATCTTTAGGAATATCATTAATATTTATTCCATCTATTAGAATTTTTCCTTTATTTATATTATAAAATTTCATAATTAAATTAACAATACTTGTTTTTCCTGCTCCTGTTTTTCCAACAATAGCTATACTTTCTCCTTGTTTAACACTTAAATTCATATTCTCTATAAATTTTATATCTTTATTGTACGAAAAATTTACATTAATAAAATCAATATTTCCTTTAACATTTTTTATATCACTTTTTACGCTATTTACTTCTTCTTCACTTTCTAAAAATTCTTTTATTTTATTGCTTGACGAAATTGCTGTTTGAAGTTCTGACATTACTCCTGTTATCTCATTAAAAGGTCTTGCAAATATGTTAACATACAATAAAAAACTTGTTATAATTCCTATATTTGCTTCTCCATTTTTTGTAAGTATTATTCCAACAATACCAATTATAATATAAGTTAAATTATTTACAAATCTAGTACATGGATTAGTTAGTGATGAATAAAATTGTGCTTTCTTACCATCTTCAAAAAGCTTTTCGTTCATTTTATTAAATTTATCTTCTGCAATTTTAGTATAATTATAATCTTTAACTGTTTTACTACTACTTATAATATCATTAGTATAACCATTTAGTTTTGATATAATTTCTGCTCTAGATTTAAACCTTTCTTTAGAACTATTTACAATAAATCTAGAAATAAAATACATAAGTGGTGCAGAAAAGAATGTTATAATTGCCATAATATAATTTAACTTTATCATTATAATAATTGCACCAATTATAGTAACAATTCCTACTACAATTTTAGTTCCACATTGAATTATAGCTATGCAAATATTTTCTACATCAAAAGAAAATTTATTTATTATTTCACCATAACTATTTTTATCTATATATGAAATTGGAACATTATGAAGCTTATTAAATAACTTTTCCCTAATTTCACTTCCAATTTTACTAGATAATTTAGACAAATTAATTACAGAAACATAGTCTAAAATAAAAACCACCATATATATACAGGCAATTAATAAAATTTTCCATGTAATTTTTTCTATATTCCAAATTACAATGTTTTCTATCACATTACCCACTAAAACTGGAGCAATTAAAGTTAATATAGTAGAAATAATACAAGATACTATAATAATTGTAATAAAAAACTTATTGTTAAAAATATATTCTTTAACCCCATTAATATTTTTCATCTTCTTTATAATATGCTAGTTTTAAACTAACACTTTCCCCTTATTTTTTTATTAATCTTTTACATATGTTAGCAATATTTCTAAAATAAAGCATAATCTACAACTCTATATTTATTAATATAAATTAAATTTACATATATGAAATTTACTATTTATTATCTAATTGTAAATTTTGTATTTCCCTATATGTTTTAGAAAATTTCTCTAACTGTTCTTTACTTCCTACCATTTCTACTTTCCCGTCATTTATTACCAATATTCTATCTGCATATCTAAATGCAGATAACTTTTGAGAAGAAATGATAGTTGTTATTTTATTTTTCTTTACATATTTATATATATTATCAAATACTTCCCTTTCAGTTTTTTTATCTAATGCACTAGTAATATCATCTAATAATAAAATTTTAGGATTTTGGGCAAAACATCTTGCAATTCCTATTCTTTGCTTTTGTCCTCCCGAAAAGTTATTTGCATTATTTTCTAGTTTTGTATTTATTCCATTTGGAAGTTTTGATACAAATTCCCATGCATTTGCATTTTTTAATGCTCTTATAATATCATCATCTGTAATATTTTCTCTTCCTAAAATAATATTTTCTTTAATAGTTTCTCTAAAAAAATGTATTTTCTGTGGTATAAGTAGGATTTTATCTTTTATAAAAGTTTTGTTATATTCTTTTATATCTTTATTTCCAATTAAAATACTACCACTTTGAATATCATAACTTCTATTTATTAAATTTAATATTGTACTTTTTCCACTACCTGCTCTGCCTATTATTCCAAAAATTTCTCCTTCATTTACACTTATACTAAAGTTATTTAGTAATGGTATACTATCATAAGAAAATACTACATCTTTCATTTCAATATTTCCATTATACATTTGTTCTAAATTTCCTTCATTTTCATCTATTTTAACATCTAATACACTTTTTACTCTTTTAGCAGATGTAAATGCTCTTGTATATATAGTTATTAAATTTGAAAATACTATAATTGCAAGTAACATTTGAGAAATATAATTTATAACTGCAATTAGTTCACCTTGACTTAAATTTTCAAGTTTTATTTGCATTTGTCCATAATATAATATTGCAATTATTGTAATATTTAAAATTAATGTAGTTATAGGATTTAATAAGCCGAGATATTATATATGACTTTTTAGTAAAGTTGTATGTGCTTTTATTTGCTATATTAAATTTTGTAATTTCATCTTTTTCTTTAACAAAAGCTCTTACAACTCGTATATTTTGAAGATTTTCTTTTACTTTTGAAGATAGAATATCTAGTTTTTCCTTTGACATTTTATATAAAGGTACTGCCTTTCTTACAATAAAAAAAGTAAAAGAAGATAATATTAACATAGAGATGAATATAATAAATGCATAACCTTTATTAATTATATAACACATTATTAAAGCACCTATACAAATAAAAGGAACTCTTATAACAAGTCTAATCCACATTGCAACTGCAACTTCTAAATTTATTACATCATTTGTTATTATATTAGAAAGTTTTTCTGTACTTATTTTATCTATTTGTTTATTACTAAAATTATTTATATGTGTAAATAATTTTTTTCTAATAATTGTTCCATATCCTTGAGACGCTTTTGCAGCAAAATATTGACTATTTATAGCTAATATAAAACCTATTATCACAAGTATTAATAAAAATACTCCAAATTTTAATATTTCACTTGTTTGAATTTCGAACATTTTATTAATAAATTTCCCCATAAAAAACGGAATTAGTACCTCTATTATAGCTTCTATTAATTTTAATATTGGACCTATAATTATTTCTTTTTTGTAACCTTTAAGATATATTAATAAACTTTTCAATTACTTCCTCCTTGTTTTATGTATTGTTACAGGTTAGTGGTCTTTAAAGTTATTATTTAATGGATATAGCCAAAGTAGTATGGCTTTAAATAATTTTATATATTATTTTTATTTAACTCTTATTACTAATTGTTTTCTATTATATTTTATATATACATAATTTTCAAATTTTTGCTCCAAAATAACATTATGCAAATAAATTATTTTCTATTTGCATAAATATTATGCTATTACAAATTTTTATATATTAGAAACTTTAATTTATAAGTTAATATTGTAATTTCAGTTTCTGTAAAATTAACCCTATAAATGCTATCTTTAAAATTGTGAGGTGATAAAAATGGCATTAGATTTTAATATTATTGGACAAAGATTGAAAAAAGCAAGACTTGATAAAAATATGACTCAAGAGAAACTAGCTGAAGAAATTGATGTTTCTGTTGCTTTTTTAAGTAGAATTGAACGTGGCAATTCTCATATTAATCTAAAAAGATTAAGTGAGATATGTAATATTTTAGGTGTTAGTGAAGGTTACATTTTAAATGGTACATCTAGTGCTTCAAAAATATATCTGGATTCAGAATTTAGCGATATTTTGAAAAAATGCTCTCCAAAGAAGCAAAAGCTAATTTATAATATTGCAAAATTAATTGCAGAAGAAAAATAGGCTTATATTGTTAAATTTTAATTTATTCAAAAATAAGAAATAAAAACGCTTAAACGTATGTATTTTCATATTTTCTAAGCGTTTTTATTTTTCATTTCTAAGCGTTTTTATTTTTCATTTTTTATTGCCATTTTTTTCTTTATATGGTATTATTATAAAAGGCATTTTTTTGTATGCAATATATATTTTTAAATAAATTGAACAAAATATACATATATAAAGAGGTTTTAGTTTAAAAGAAATAAAAATCTTTTATTACTATATGTGCCTTCAAGTGAAGAGAGAAAGGAATGTGATTTTTTATGAATTTCGAACAATGGAATGGATTTAATAAAAAAGGAGAATGGACAAAAGAAATAGATGTTAGAGATTTTATTCAAAGTAATTATAAACCTTATACAGGTGACGAAAAATTTTTAACACCTGCAACAGAAAAAACAAAAAAATTATGGGATGAAGTATTAGCACTTTACGAAAAAGAAAGAGCAAATGGCGGAGTTTTAGATGCTGATTGCAAAACACCTTCAAGTGTTAACGCTTATGATGCTGGATATATTAATAAAGAATTAGAAGAAATTGTTGGACTTCAAACAGACGCTCCATTAAAAAGAGCTATTATGCCAAATGGTGGTATAAGAATTGTAGAAAAGTCTTGCGAAAGCTATGGATTAAAAGTAGATGAAGAAACTTCTAATATTTATCATAACTTTAGAAAAACACATAATGATGGTGTATTTGATGTATATACACCTGATATTAGAGCTGCAAGAAGTTCTCACCTTTTAACAGGTCTTCCAGATGGATATGGTCGTGGAAGAATTATAGGAGATTACAGAAGAGTTGCTCTTTATGGTATAGATAAATTAATAGAAAGCAAAAAAATAGATTTAAGTGTTTTAGATACTGATGAATTTACAGCTGATATAATAAGAGAACGTGAAGAAATATCAGAACAAATTAAAGCACTTCAAGATTTAAAGAAAATGGCTGAAAAGTACGGATTTGATATATCAGTTCCAGCAAAAAATGCTAAAGAAGCTATTCAATGGTTATATTTTCGGATATTTAGGAGCTGTAAAAGATCAAAATGGTGCTGCTATGAGTATTGGTAGAACATCTACTTTCCTAGATATATATATTGAAAGAGATATTGAAAATGGTATCCTAACAGAGGAACAAGCACAAGAATTAATGGATCATTTTATAATGAAATTAAGACTTGTTCGTTTCTTAAGAACACCAGAATATAACGAATTATTTAGTGGTGACCCAGTTTGGGTAACAGAAAGTATTGGTGGTATGGGAATTGATGGAAGAACATTAGTTACTAAAAACTCTTTTAGAGTTTTACATTCACTTGTAAATTTAGGTCCAGCTCCGGAACCTAACCTAACAGTACTTTGGTCAAAAAATCTTCCAGAAGGATTTAAAAACTATTGTGCAAAAATCTCAATAGATACTTCTGCTATTCAATATGAAAATGACGATTTAATGAGAATAACTTTAGGTGATGATTATGGAATTGCTTGTTGTGTTTCACCTATGAAAATTGGAAAACAAATGCAATTCTTTGGTGCAAGAGCAAACCTTGCCAAAACTTTACTATATGCTATTAATGGTGGAAAAGACGAAAACTCTGGAAAACAAATTGTTCC
>JAGATI010000170.1 GCA_017621295.1 Clostridia bacterium
AGGTTAATGGTTTTTAAGTTAATATTTAATAGATAGAGCCAATAGTCCGGCTTTAGGTAGTCTTATATATTATAATAAAAAACAGTTCTTCCAAGGCGCTTTAGCATGTGCCAGATTCACATTTTAGAAACACACTATAAACAGATACAGAAATGATGGCTCAAGGTCAAAACTATTTTTTATCATAATATATAAGACTACCTAAAGCCTACTATGCGAAATCTAAAATCACCAGAAAAAGATGATGTCGACAACTTAAGAAGAAATTTTATTGCAGAATTTCTTCTTAAGTTATCGACATTGTATAAAATACGTATTTTTAGTTATACAATAAAAACTAAAATACAAGACTATTTTCATTTTTATTATCATAATTATTATTTTATTTTCTACTTTTTCCTTCTAATGCATCTAGGTTATCTAATGCTTTTCCTGTTCCCAGAGCAACACAAGAAACTGTGTCTTGTGCTATCATAACATTTATTCCTGTCTTTTCTTGTAAAAGCTTATCTAGTCCATCTACTAAACAACCTCCACCAGTCATATATATTCCTTTATCACTTATATCTGCTGCAAGCTCTGGTGGTGTTTTTTCAAGTACTGAATGAACTGCATCTATAATCATTAATGCTGGTTCTATAAGAGCTTCTAACATTTCACTAGAATATACTGTTATTGTTTTAGGAAGACCTGTAATTAAATCTCTACCTCTAACATCCATTTCTGTATCTTGAATTTTTGGATACACACATCCAATGTTTATTTTAAGGTCCTCTGCTGTTCTTTCACCTATCATAACATTATGTTTTCTTTTTATATATCTAATTATTGCTTCATCAAATTTATCTCCTGCTACTTTTAGAGATGTATTTACAACAGAACCACCTAAAGATATTACTGCTATATCTGTAGTTCCTCCACCTATATCTACAACCATATTTCCACATGGTTTAGAAATATCTATTCCTGCACCAATTGCTGCTGCTATTGGTTCTTCAATTAAATATACTTTTCTTGCTCCTGCTTGTGAAGCAGCATCTATAACAGCTTTTTTCTCTACTTCTGTTACTTGTGATGGAATACATATCATAATTCTTGGAGAAAAAACAAATCGTCCACATACTTTATTAATAAAATACTTTAACATTTTTTCTGTTACAGTATAATTTGAAATTACTCCATCTCTTAAAGGTCTAGTTGCTACTATATTTCCTGGCGTTCTGCCAAGCATTCTTCTAGCATCTTTTCCAACTGCTAATACTTCACCTGTATTATTGTCTACTGCTACTACAGAAGGTTCCCTAAGCACTATTCCTTTTCCTTTTACATAAGCAATAACAGTAGCTGTTCCTAAATCAATTCCAATATCTTGCCCCCAACTGAACATTTGCATCTTCCTTTCAGATATACTTGTTACATTATGTTTTCAATTTTGTTACAATTATATTACATATTCACTAAAATAGCAAACCTTTTTTTATATTTTTTATCAATAATACATTTATCTAAGTTACTCGGACTAATTTTATATGTGTTCTAGAAATTAATGCTGAGTGATAACTTACTTAAAAGTACTGCAATCTTCCTATTGCAGTACTTTGTATTTAAATATACAAAAATATTAATGTTGTTATTAATAAAAAACCTTTAGTTTTTGGGTCAGACAATAACTCTGCATCAGAAATATTAGGAATTTCGCTTTCTTCTGCTAATGTTATTTTATAACTATCTACATTTTCAAAATTAAATTGAATTTCAAAATCTCTTGTTGCATTTGGAGATAAATTTTCTACTTTTATATATTTTCTTCCAAGTAGTACATCTCTTTCTGAAAAGAACTCAAATTTTAAGTATTGTTTTTCTATTTCTTCTTCTGTGTTATTTAGTAAATTACCTTTTATATATCCATTAATATATGTAGCCTTTGCCTCTTGTATTTTAATTTTTGGATTTGGAACATCTATAACAAACTTTGTTAAATCATTATATGTTGTTTTTATATATGCAAATGATGCAAAATCTACAAAAAAGTATAAAGCTACAAATAATATTAAATATATAAGAAAAGTTTTCATTCTATCCATAAAACTTTCTCCTTTTCTTAATAATTACATTTTTCTAAAAACACCTGCTACTTTTCCTAAAATCTCACAATTAGGAACTATAATTGGATCCATTGTGCTGTTTTCTGGTTGCAACCTTATATGCCCTTTTTCTTTATAAAAAGTTTTTACAGTTGCTTCGTCTTCAATTAGAGCTACCACAATTTCTCCATTATTTGCTGTATTTTGTCTTTTTACTAGAATATAATCTCCATCTAAAATTCCAGCTTCTATCATACTTTCTCCACTTACTGTTAGCATAAAGCTTTCGCTATTTCCTACAAAATCTACTGGAATAGGAAATGTATCTGTTACATTTTCTACAGCTAAAATTGGTGCTCCTGCTGTTATTTTACCTATAACTGGAACATCAACCATTTCTCTACTAGTATATACTTCTTTTGTTTCTGCTTTCTTTTCTTCTTTTAAGATACCTTTTAATAATCTTAAAGTTCTACCTTTTTGAGATTCTTTCTTTATATATCCTTTTTCTTCTAATTTTGCTAAATATCCATGTACAGTTGCTGTTGAGCTTAAACCAACTGCCTTTCCAATTTCTCTTACAGATGGTGGATAACTATTTGCTCTAATTTGTTTTTCTATAAATTTTAATATTGCTTTTTCTCTCTTATTTAAATCTTCAAATTCTTTTTTTCCCATTAATAAATTCCCCCTACAAAAAATTTGTTTTGTTAATTTTAACACATAAAAAAAGAAATGTCAAACAAAAGTTTTGACATTTCTTTTTTTATTTTTAATCATACCATTCTAGTTCCCAATCTACAACTCTAACAGTATCTCCCTCTTGTACTCCAGCTTCTTTTAACTTTTGGTTTACACCTAAGCTATCTAAGCACTTTTGAAAATAATGCATTGACTCATTATCTTCTAAATTTACTCTTCTCATAATCTTCTGAACAGCTGGACCATCTACTACCCACATATCTTTTTCTTTGAAAATAGTAAATCCTTCATCTTTTTCTTCAAGTGTATATACCTTTCTTTCTTCTTGTTTTACTAATTCTTCTTTTGGTAGTTCTTTTAATACTTCAGAAACTCTTACAAGCAATTCTTTCATCCCCTGCCTGGTTGCAGCAGATATTTTATATATCTCCATATCATTTTCTTTTGCAATTTTTTCTAATTCATTATATAAATTCTCGTCTTGCATACTATCTATTTTATTTGCAACTATTATTTGCTTTCTTTTACTTAGTTTTTCACTATATTTCTTTAATTCTTCATTAATTGTATTAAAATCTTGTACAGGATTTCTTCCCTCTATTCCAGATACATCTATAACATGTAGTAAAAGTCTTGTTCTTTCAATATGTCTTAAAAATTGCAATCCAAGACCTGTTCCTTCACTTGCACCTTCTATTATCCCTGGAATATCTGCTATTACAAAACTGTCTCCATATTCTGATTTTACAACCCCTAAATTAGGTTCTAGAGTTGTGAAATGATAATCTGCAATTTTAGGAGTTGCAGATGTCACAACAGATAAAAACGTTGATTTTCCTACATTTGGAAAACCTATTAGTCCTACATCTGCAAGAAGTTTTAATTCTAAAACAATTTCTTTTTCTATTCCTTTTTCTCCACCTTGAGAGAAACGTGGGGCTTGTCTTGTTGAAGTTGCAAAATGAGAATTTCCTTTTCCACCTCTTCCACCTGGAAATATCTTTTCTACTTGATCTTTTTCTGACAAATCCGCTAAAATTTTTCCTGTTTCAGCATCTTTAATAATAGTACCTATTGGAACTTTAATGTATAAATCTTCTCCACTTCTTCCATAACGGTGATTTGCTTCTCCATTTTTTCCATTCTCTGCTTTAAATTTCTTTTTATATCTAAAGTCTACTAATGTATTTATATCTTTATCGACTATAAAATACACATCTCCGCCTTTACCACCGTCTCCTCCATCAGGTCCTCCAGCTGCTACATATTTTTCTCTTCTAAATGAAATGGCACCATCTCCACCATCTCCAGATTTTACTAAAATCTTTGCATAATCGGTAAACACTTTATTACCTCCTCTAATTAGTTTCTATAATTATATATTTTTTCATTTTCTTTTTTATATTACAATTATTTGTTCATTTTTTCATTATTATTACAAATTTCACTTTAAATTTTATACTATATTTATAATTTTAATTAATTGTATTTACATTTATTAGTCTTATTCAAAATAATTCAATTTCATAGCTTCTTTTACTTTTTTCATTGTTTCTGCTGCTATTTTTCTTGCATGGTTTGTTCCTTCCATTAAAATATCTTTTACTTCATTTGGTCTTTCTTCATAATATCTTCTTTTTTCTCTTATTGGTCCTAATTCTTGGTTTATATTTTTTATTAGTTGTCTTTTACAAGCAACACATCCTCTTTTTCCAGCTTTACATTCTTCACATATATTTTCTACTTCGCCCTTACTAAATAAATTATGATAATATGCAACCATACAAATATTAGGATTTCCTGGGTCATCTTTTTTTATTCTACCAGGATCTGTAACAGCACTCATAACCTTTTTACTAATTTCTTCTTCTGGATCTGATAAATAGATTGCATTTCCTAATGATTTTCCCATCTTCTCATTTCCATCTAGTCCCTTTATTCTTTTTGCATCTGAAAGAAGAGCTTCTGGTTCATACAAAGTTTCTCCATAGATACTATTAAATTTTCTAACTATCTCTCTACATTGTTCTATTAACGGAAGTTGGTCTTCTCCAACTGGAATTATTGTTCCTTCAAAAGCTGTTATATCTGCTGCCTGACTTACAGGATATCCTAAAAATCCATATGTTACACTTTCTCCAAATATCTCTCTTTTTTGTGCTATTTCAGTCTTTACTGTTGGATTTCTTTGTAGTCTTGCAATTGTAACAAGGTTTGAATAGAAAACTGTAAGTTCTGCAATTTCTGGTATCATAGATTGTAAGAAAAATGTTACTTTATTTGGATCAATTCCAACAGCTAATTCATCCATTACTATTTGACTTACATTTCTTTGTACTTTTTCTGGATTATTAAAATTATCTGTTAAAGCTTGAACATCTGCAACTTCGATAAAAGTTTCATGTTCATCTTGCAACTTTACTCTTGATTTTAATGAACCAAAATAATGTCCTATATGTAATTTTCCTGTAGGTCTATCACCTGTTAAAATACGTTTTTTATTTTTGTCAATCATTTTTTACCTCTCTTTTAATTTCTCTTTTTAAGTAAACTTTCCTTACCCATTATACTTTATTTTATGCTGATTTGCAAGAAAAAACCATTAGAATATTGTTCTAATGGCTTTTGTTTATAATTTATTACTTGAATTTATGCGTTAGTTTCCTCTACTGGATAAACACTAACTTTTTTCTTGTCTCTTCCAAGTCTTTCAAATTTAACTGTACCAGTTACTTTTGCATATAATGTATCATCGCTTCCGATACCTACATTCGTTCCTGGATGGATTTTTGTTCCTCTTTGTCTTATTAAGATATTTCCTGCTTGAACTAATTGTCCATCAGCTCTTTTTAACCCAAGGCGCTTTGATTCACTATCTCTACCGTTCTTAACGCTACCTTGCCCTTTCTTATGAGCCATGTTTATTCACTCCTTCCATTTTGTAGATTGTAAAACTTTATTATCTACGCTTCTACTGTTTCTTTTGCTTTTTTTGCAGAAGCTGTTTTTATTGTTGTTATTTCAACCTTTGTATATGGTTGTCTATGTCCTTGTGTTCTTCTGTAGTTTTTCTTAGCTTTATATTTGTAAACGATAATTTTTTTACCTTTACCATGGCTAACTACTTTTCCTTCTACTTTAACACCTTTTACATATGGAGCTCCTACTTCTACTTTACCTTCATCAGATACTAAAACTACTTTATCAAAAGTAACTTTTTTACCTTCTTCAGTATCTAATTTTTCGAAGAAAACTACATCTCCTTCTGTAACTTTGTATTGTTTACCACAACTTTCGATTATTGCGTACATTTAAGTACACCTCCCTTTATATGTATACTCGCTAAGCATAAAATACTAGGTAGCTAAATAATTTTAGCATTTTAGGTACCCGACTCAGGCGGCTTACAGATGTATATTTTACCATAGCAGTCAAGCTTTGTCAATCATTATTTTTATATATTTACAAGCATTATGGAAACCATCAGCTACTAGTCATCCCAAATATTAAAACAGTAGAGTAGTAGCCTGTGTATTTATATATAAAAATGCAGTGATGCGCAGTTTGGGAGGACTCATATTCATACAGATTAG
>JAGATI010000171.1 GCA_017621295.1 Clostridia bacterium
ATCTTTAAGTAAGAAAGATGAAAGCTTTGAAATAATACCTATTGGAGATTTTAATGTAGATGATTTTGTAGACAATGATGATGGAACAGTAACTATAAAGTTACTAGACAATATGATTAAGTTTGATGCTGACAATGGCTATTATGATGCAAGTGAATTAATAAACAAAAAAGGTTATGCAACATTAGGTGAAATTGCACAAGATATATGTAATAAGAAGGGAGTAGAATTACGGTTCTACTTCTTTTTTAGGCTCTGATAAGCAAGTAGCAGTATATGACAATACTATTACTGCGAGAATATATATAAGCTACATAGCAGAACAAGCAGGTTGTTTTGCAGTAATAGGAAGAGATGGAAAACTTTATTTCAGAAGTCTATATGAAGATGAACAAGAAATCGACTTTGAATTATTTGGTGAATATAAATGGGGAGATTCTTGCAATATATCTAAAGTGAGCTACGAGGATGGAATTAGAAGCTTTAAGAAGCGGAGATGATACTGGTAATACTCTCTGGATTAATCAAGAAAATATGTATATTGTCGACGAAGAACAGGTACAAAATATTTATAACAAATTAAACGGAATACAAGCTA
Source organism: Clostridia bacterium (assembly GCA_017621295.1). The sequence continues at coordinate 599 of JAGATI010000171.1, forward strand.
ATAGTTTTGAAGGAATGACAATAATAGATCCTGCACTAGATGTAGGAGACAAAATAATAATAGATGGCAAACCTGTAATATATCAAGGTGGACTAGATTTTCAAGGAAGATTTATTGCTAATATAAAAAGTAAAATTGCATTAAAGCAAAAACAAGAAACAACAGTAAAACAGGTTTCTCAAAAAGTTATAAATAGAAGAGTAGAAAGTAATATAAATCAGATTGAAGGTAAGATTACACAATTAGTTGAAGAAAACACCGAAACCTCTAACAAACTAACCTTACACGAACAAACAATAGACACTATGAAAGACACATTAAAGTCACAAGAAACAAAAATTGAAACTGTTGAAACAAAAGCAAATACTGCCAAAAGTACTGCTGATACTGCAACAAGTATGGCAAGTGCTGCACAAAGCACAGCTAATACAGCTAACACAACAGCAAATAGTGCAAAGTCTAAAGCAGATTCTAATGCAACAAAGATACAAACAACTACCACAAAACTTACAGAAGTAGAAAAAACAGTAGATGGAATAACACAAAGTGTGAGTAGTGTAGAAGAAAAAGTAGAGACAGTAGAGAATACTGCAAATACTGCTAATTCTACAGCAAATAGTGCTAAAACTACAGCAAATACAGCCAAGGCTACAGCAGATACGGCAAAAGCAACCGCAGACAATGTAAATAATAATTTAACAACTAATTATTATACAAAAACAGAGACAAATTCTCAAATTCAACAAAAAGCAGATAGTATAACAACAAGTGTGAATAAAAAAATAACAGAAATACAAGTAGATGCAGACAATCTATTGCTAAATACAGCATTAAAGAAAGATGCAAGCAATTTTAGTCTTGCAGGTGGAGTAACAAGAGTAACTGACAAACTTACTCCAAACAATAATTATTGTTTTAAATACAACATAAGTGGTTTAACAGCAGATGCTTGGAGGTCTGCTAATCCTACTACAGTAGAGTTAAATGCAGGTGAAATTGTAACTGCTAGTGCAAATGTATATATTCCTAGCGGAGTAACAAATTCTAATATAAAGATAGAAATACAATATTTTAAAGCAGATGGTACAAGAATTACAACTTCTGCTAGTGCAGTAGATTTAACAAAAACAAATGTATGGCAAAAAGTATCTGTTACAGGAACAGCACCGGCTAATACAGTAAAAGCAAATGCAAGAGTATGGATACAACGTAATGGTCAATGTTGGGTAGGAGATTTAAAGTTAGGTAGAGGAAATACTGTAACTTCTTGGTGTCCTTCTAGTAAGGATTATCCTACTACTAAGGAATTTGGAACTTTAGTAGAACAGAACTGGGAACATGTGAAAGTAGCATGGAATACAATTTGCGAATATTTACAATTAGAAAATCTAAAAGGAAATGCAAGTTTAGTTGTAAGAGATGTAAATGGAAAATTAATTATGTCTTTAGATAAAACAGGACAACATTATTGGACACAGAAAAACAATCAGGATAAAAATATAGCAGAAACTACACTAAAAGATATAACTATAAACAATCAAACTAAAAAAGCCCTAATGTTTCTTTTAGACAACGCAGAAATGAATGGTGAAGGAATAATGGCATGGGGATATAAAAGTGGAAACAATGTTTATCCTGTTCTGTATGTTGGAAACTTTGGAAATGAAGAATTTGGACTACATTTAGCTACAGATTTAATTGCACACGCAAATGCTATTAAGTTTCAAAATGCACAAATAGATGACGATGGAGCAAATTTATATTTAAGAACATTAGGTGCATTAAAAATAATGGATACAGAAAATAATACATGGATAGCACAGTTCTTCAAAGATGAAGGTAATTACGGTTTCTCTATAAAAGCTGATGATTTTACTATTTTAGATTCTGGTGGACAAAACCCTATTATAGTAATGTATACGAATGAAAATCGGAGGAAAAACTTTAAAATGTCCTCATTTATGGATAAATTCTCTTTCGGTAGATGATTATATTTTTGCAAATTCTCTTTCGACAAACTCTCTTTCAGTTGATGGGACGATTTTTGCAAATAAAGTATATTCTGACAATTTAACAGATATGCTGAATTGTGATTATTTCAATGTTACTTCTGGAGGAAATGGAGCATTGTTCTTAAAAGATAAAACAACACAAGAACAGATACGTATTGATGGTGATTGGAGTTCTGATGCTAGATTAAAGAAAAATATAAATAATACTAATGTAAATGCTTTAGAGTTAATAAATAAAATAGAACATAGAGAATTTGACTGGAAAAAAGACAATAAGCATGAAAAGTTAGGATATATAGCACAAGAATTAGAAGAAATAGACACTAATTTTGTAAAAAAATATGAAGTAAAAGATGAAAACGAAAATATAGTAGATTATGATTATGCGATTAATGGAAGATTTGTAATTTCTCTTTTAACTAAAGGAATGCAAGAACAACAAGAAATAATAGATAAACAACAAGCTCAAATTGATTTTCTTATGAAAAAGATTGATAAAAAAGGTGAATTTAAGTTTGAAAATAAAATTAAAAAAGCAAAAAAAGTAAAAGATTATGGAGAAAAGATTATTGTAAAAAGAAAGAATAAATATGAAGAAGATAAAAAGGAGATAATACGCAAAAGTGAAGAGAAAAAGAAAGAAATACTAAATAAGTTAAATAAAAGAGAGGTGAAAACAAATGTTAAAAACTGAATTTTTAGGATTAAACTACCACCCAAACCCAGCTACAAACACAGACGAAGTCGATGCTGAGAAATACTTTAACGAGAATTATTTCACAATAGATGCAAATGCAAAGAAAAACTATGAAGATTTAACAAAATTAAAAGAAGATTTAGAGCAAGAGAATAATGAACTCTCAAACAACATGCCTTGGAATACTGTAGCAGGCAAATCTCTACACATAACAGATAGTGCAAAGTACAGTAAGAATAAATTAAGCATAAGTGGAGATATGGAGCAGGAGAAGAGAAGTGGGAAGAATAAGTTTAAAATACCCGAAAGTGCAACTAGCAACGGTGTAACACTAACTAATAATGGAGATGGAAGTTTTACTTTAAATGGAACCACAACAGGTATAGCAATATTTAATGCTACACTTAATAATTCATTAAAAGCAGGTACTTATACACTTAGTTATAAAAGCTCAGTCGCGTTAGGAAATAGTTTCTTCTTAAGAGTTAGAGATGAAAATATGACACTAGTCAATTCTGCAAAACCTGTTAGTCAAGTTCAGGGGAACGGAACGAGTAGTGTTGCATCATACACAACAAGCGTTGAGGCTGCCATAGTAGCAATAAATTTAACTCAAACAGGTGTAACTTATAATAATGTTGTAATATACGCACAACTAGAAGAAGGAACAACAGCAACAGAATTTGAACAATACGGTGCAATGCCTTCTACAGAATTTCCATCTATGCCTTTAACAGTAACAGGAGTGCAGAAGATTAAACAGTTTGAGAAAAACTTTATTCCTTATCCATATACCAATTCTACAATGACTGCAAGAGGCATTAATTATGTATCTAATAGTGACGGCAGTATATCTATTAGTGGAACATCTAATTCAAATGTTGCGGACTTTTATTTGTTTGGAAATTCTACAGATAATGGTAATTATCTACATCTTAAACAAGATACATATTTTTTAAAGGACACAGGAAATACAAATATTATATATATAGCAAGAGAAAAAACATTAGGAGTATTAGTTGGAATAAATACAATATTACAAGCTTTAAAAACACAAGATTGTTATTTTTATGGTTTCTTTGTTCGTGTAAATAATGGAGCTACTGTTAATACAGTTATTTACCCACAGCTAGCACTAGGCAATACAGACAGTGATTATGAACCTTACTGTGAACAAATACACACCTTAAATTTAGGCACTACACAACTTTGTGCAATAAAAGACACAAATAAAAATATAGTAGCAAAAGATAGAGCAGTTTACAGGAATGGTAAGTGGCAGTGGGAGAAGATAATTAAGAAAAAAGTTTTAAATGAAACAGAGAATTGGTATGTTACTGGCACGGACACAAGTGGCGTTAATCGTTTTGGTACAAACACAGTTTTTGCAGATGCACAACCTGCCACATCAGTTAATGTAATACAACCTTGTGTATGTGATAAATTAAAAACCGTTACAGCAGGAAATACATACAACAAAGTTGAAGGCATTTCTATTTCTATATTGCATAGTACAGCAAAAACAACAGCAGTATATATATACACAGAAGAGACAAAAAATATGACTATAGCAGAATTTAAAACATGGCTAGGTGCTAATAATCTAACTGTATATTATGTTCTAGCAACTCCCGAATATATCGACTGCACCGCCGAACAATCCGCAGTCTTAGACAAGCTATACAACAATTTTGAGTTACAAAAAGATACAAACAACATAATAGTAGAGACAGATAACGGTGTAGGAGTAAATTTAGAATTAGAGTATATGCAAGACTTACAAACAAAATTGAATTTATTAGAAGCAATGTGTGTTTCTAATGCAAGTCAGGAGGTGGAGTAAATGTTAGATTTAAGTAAAGTATTTAAAAATGCAATAATTAACTTATATAAGAAAAATGTATATACAGTAGATTATGCAATAATAGAAGCTTCTAAACTAGCAGATAAGAACAAAATAAATGCTGTAGATTACGAAAAATTAATTACATATCTAGCAGAAGAGCAAGCAAAATCTATGCAAGAAGAAGTAGTAGAAGAAACAGAAGAAGTACAAGCTACAGAAACAGAACCTACCGACACAAATGTCGGCACCATAGAAGTAGAGGTGGTGGAGTAGATGGAAAAAACATTTGAAACAGAAGTACTTACAAGGCTTGCAGTAATAGAAAGCAAGTTAGATGGGTATCAGAATATTAAAGAAAAAGCAGAAGAAGCTTATACAGCCTCTAAACAAAATAAAGAAGATATAAAAGATATGCAAGACAACAACAAATGGTTATGGAGAACTGCAGTAGGTTCTATAATAACAAGTGTTATCGGTCTTGTATTTTTATTTATAAAATCAGGAATAGGAGTTGGTTAATATGGAAAAATACAAAAACTGGTTTAAATGTGCAGGAATAAGAGCAATCAAAACAGTTGCACAAACAGCAGTAGCAACAATAGGAACAAGTGCAGTAATGGGAGATGTAAACTGGCTAATGGTAGGAAGTGCTAGCTTATTAGCAGGAATATTAAGTTTATTAACAAGTGTGGCAGGTTTGCCAGAAGTGGAAGAATAACAGATTTAACTAAATTAATAAAAAATAAGACAAATCCCATTTTTAGAATGTTGATATTTCAGTACTTTCAAGGTTCTAGAAATGGGCCACAAATAAAAAAGGAGGAATAGCTATGTTAAATATAAAGCAAAGACAAATGAATTTAAAATTTTTAGGATATTATAATAAATCTATAGATGGTATAGAAGGAGCAGGCACTAAACAAGCTTATAAAGATTTTCAAAAGAACAATGGATTAGTAGTAGATGGTATCTATGGAAATAAAACAGATGCTAAACTAGTAGCAGTAATAAAAGAAATACAAAGGAATCTAGGAGTAGCTCAAGACGGTGTTGCAGGAGAGGTAACAACAAAAGCTAGAGAATATAAAAATTCTGCAAATGCTTGGGATTATATAAAACACTTCAAAAAGAATGAATTTACTTGTAAATGTGGGTGTGGAATGAATAATATTTCTATAGAATTAGTTAAGGTTTTAGAAGAGATTAGAAATCATTTCGGACAACCTGTTGTTGTTACAAGTGGTTGCAGATGTGCAAGTCACAATAAAAAAGTTGGTGGAGTACAAGGTTCTAGACATGTTGTAGGAAAAGCAAGTGACGTCTATGTAAAAGGTGTAAGTTCTAATACTTTATTAGCTTATACTAAATCTTTAGTAGCACAAGGTAAATTAAGATATACATATACTAACAATAAAAATATGAATGGTGTAGTACATGTAGATGTAAATTAAAAATTAGAGCTAGATTAATTTCTAGCTCTGAAAAATTTTTATCAAATTATTTTTAATCAAATTTTTTAATTCTTATTAAATTTCACTAAAATCAAGACATAAAAGTATATGTCTTGAATGGGAAAGTGGCTTAAAATCCAACCTCATGCGAGTTTTATTTTTTCGTTCAAAAATATTGAAATTGATATTTTTTAATGATATAAAATAATACAAATAATCAATTATAACATATAATTTTAGTATTAGTATACATAACTTTACAAAATACATAAAATATTATATAATTAGAAAGAATAAAAAGGACGTATAATAAAGGAGGGAGAATTATGTTTAGTGCTAAAGACATAGCTTTATGGTTTTTATTAAAAAATAATGCTGAAATAAAAGAACATGAAGCTACAAATGACGAATATGAAGTATATGAAGGAATTACTCATTTAAAATTACAAAAGTTAATTTATTATGCACAAGGGATAAGCCTTGCTTTACATGATAAACCATTGTTTTATGAAAAAATTTTAGCATGGACTCATGGTCCAGTAGTTAGAGAAGTATATGACGAATATTGTTATAATGGAAGAAATGTAATAAATGTTAAAATAGACGAACAAAAAGCAAACTAATAAATGAAATTGAAAACAATAAAGAAGCATCAGAAGTATTAAATCTAACATATGATAATTTTGCAATATATACTGCATGGCAATTAAGACAAATGACACATTCAGATAATTCGCCTTGGTATATTACTGAAAAAACAAAAGGTTTAGATACTGAAATAGACCAGGATTTAATTCAAGATTATTTTAAAAGAGAGATTGTTGAATAGATGGGGATAAAAGGTAAGCAAAAAATTTCTAAGCCATGTACTAATTGTTTTGCACCTCAATATATAAAATTCAACTTTTCTTATATATCATACGATGATAACTTTGAAGATAAATATAAAATACAACTATTTAATAGAATGAGACAATTATCAAGTCAACCATATATAACGGTTTTGAATTGGGACAAAAAGATAGGATTAGAATTTGAAGAGATACAAATAAATAAAAAGGTTCCACAAAACTTTTCTGATAGGTTTCAATCTAAAGAATATAACAACAAATTCGCTATTATGAGACTATATACTAACAATAATCCTATTTTAGGAAGAATAATAGGAGTTATAATAAAGAATGTATACTATATATTTTTTATTGATATTGGAGGGAACTTATATAAACATTAAAAGACTAGCAATAGTCTTTTTTTCTTGCAATAAATAAAACACTATATTATAATACAGTAAAACTTAACAAGGAGATAAAATATGTACGAAGAAATAAAGAAACTAACAAAAGAACTGAAACATTTTCCATCTATGCAAGAGTGGAATAAGTATGCTGTAGAAAATAACCTATTAAGTGCTGTAACATTAGAATATGTATTAGGATTAAAGTGGAAAGAACTTAAAGAGAAGGTAGAGAAAGATTTAGAAGGCTAGCAAACGCTAGTCTTTTAACGTGTTCGACAAAATTTACGATACAAAGTAAACATAAAATTGTATAATAATTATATAATAACAAATAATAAAGTAGGTGATATTATGAATTATTATAAAAAGAGTCTAAAGGAATTTAAGAGAGTACTAAAGAAGAATAAGAACATAACTAGAGAAAAATGGGATAAGTATGCACATGAGAATTGTTTGTTTAGTTCTATAACACTAGAAGCGCATGATGATGCAGAGAATTTTGAAAAATTGAAAAAAATTTATACGTTTTAGCGGAAGTTTCACATATGCAACCAATAGTATGTTATATACGAAAATATACATACTATTAAGGGTGAAGTTATGAGAATATATATACTAATAAGAGAACTAGAAAAGTTAACAGGAATAAGCAAGGGACATTTAAGTAAAATAGAAAGAGAAGATGTAGATCCTAGCCTTTCTACATTAGTACGCATAGCTACAGCTTTAAAAGTAAAAGTTGAAGAATTGTACAAAATAGAGAGGTGAAAAGATGATTTATTTAGACATAGCAGAACAAATAGAAAAAACAAGGAAGGTGTTGCATAGAAATATAGAAAAATACGGTTTGGATTCTAAAGAAGCAAGAGAAGTGAGTATACAATTAGATGAACTAATAAATCGATTTTATGGAAAAGATAGAGAAGAAACTATGCAAGCAGAATTTAAAATAGCATATGAAGAACTAAAAAGATATACTAGAGAAAAAGAATTTCCTAATGTTCAAGTATGGGATAAATATGCTAAAGAAAATAACTTAATAAGCTCTGAAAGTCTTAAATTTTTAAGTAAAATGAATTGGAATAAGTTAAGAGATAAAATCAAGTCTGAAATTGACTAAAAAAATTTAAAAATTTTTTCAAAATAAAAAGTGTAGTGTTTTCAAGCATTACGCTTTATTTTTGTCGAAAACGAGGGTTGTTTTTTATGAATAGCTTACTATATAATACTTTCTATATAAAAAAAAGATAGCCCAGCGCCAACTGGAACTATCTAAAATATGTATACTTAACTAAGCCGAATACTAGTTAAGTATACATTCTAAAGATTAAATTGTCAAATTTAGGAGGTATATTTATGGAAAGTATAGTAAAAGAATTAAGTAGAAGGTGTTGTAAAAGCGAAAAGTTTATTGTATTATTAATTAAAATTTGTGAAGATAATAATATAAAAGATGTAGGAAATAGAATTATTACATATTATAACAAATGAAGTATGGAGGACCAGATGGAGAACTTGCTGCATCACTTAGATATTTATCTCAAAGATTTGGAATGCCAGATCAAAAGGCAAAGGCAATTTTAAATGATATAGGTACAGAAGAACTTGCTCACTTAGAGATGGTTGGAACAATAGTACATCAATTAACATATGGTGTATGTCCAGAAGAACTTGAAAAAGCAGGACTTGGAGCATATTATACAGATCATGGGGTGGGTTTGGAATATCTCCTAAAAGAATTTAAATAAATTGATTTAAAAAATTTATAATATCAAAAATTTCTTTTTTATGTACTTCTAAGAATTGAGTACGATTTTGTCTGCTACTTAAAACGTAGCGAACATTAATAAAATTTTCCTTTTCAGAAATAAAATACATAATTCTATATCCACAACAGAGTAACTCTCTAAATTGCTTGTCCATAAATTCTGGAACAATTCTACCAAGATAAGGAGCATGCTCTAATGTGTATATAGATGAATATATAGCACTTACAATTCGATTAGAATATTTATCTGATATTTTCAATGTAAAATCAGTAATATTATTGATACTGTTGTAAGCACTTTTAGATAGTAAGATGTTCATATTTTGCTCTCAACCTTTCTTTTGATTCTTCAATAGTCATAACTCTACCATTTTTAATATCTTCTTCACTCTTTTTTAAGCCTATAAATAAGACCATATCGTAAAGAAAATCATATAAAGAATCATCTTGTAAATTAATTGTTTTGAATGCATTTTGTACAAAATTCATATTTTTAACCTCCTAATTCTTTTTTTAACTTATCATAAAGATCTTTAAAATATTTATGATTCATATGTGTGTTTGTACCTGGAATTAAAGTTGTTTCATCTTCACCATATTTTTTTAAATATAAATCAATAAGTGCACCTACTGTTGCATATTCATCCATATTATCAAAGTAATCTTGAGGAAGTTCCGAAACAATCTCTTTCATTCTGTCCATTACTTTTGACATAGCATTTCTCCTTTCTTTTAAATTTGTTAATAGTATATCATAAATTTCATAAAATTACTACGCATTTTATGTGAATAATTTGTAAAATTTATACAACATACTAAAAATTCCAATGTATTACAATATCTTGTCTGTTTATTTTTTTGTCTTTTTCTCCAATTTCAATATAATCTATAAAACTATTTACAATGTCATAACTAAGTTCATTAAAATCCCTAAATTTATTAATTATCTTTTCTTTTTGTTCCTTAATAAATTTATTGTTTAATTCTTTTTCCTCTAAATTAGAAATCTGATTTTTAATTTTATCAAGTTCATTTTTTATTTTAACCTTATCAGATATGAAAGAGGAGTTTAAATCTTCAAAAACTTCATCTGGAATTTTATTGTTTGCCTTATTTAAATATAGCTCTTTTATAGCATTATTAATATTTTCCATACTTTTCATAAGAGAGGTTATTTGCACTTCTAATTTTTTCTTATTATTATGAGTATCATTCTTTACAAATAACTCATCTGAGACATCATCAAAATTATAAAATGCTAAAATCTTTTCTCTTATTTTTTCTGTAACTAGCTCTTTTAGATTATCATACCCTATAGAGTGCCTTGTGCAAGTTCCATAGATTTTTTTAGAAGACTTACAGGAAAAGTAAACATACCCTCTGTCATTTTGGCATTTATAAAGTTTACTTCCACAATCCAAGCAAACAAGTTTATTAGCGAATAAATGAACTTCGCCATCTTTACATCTTCTGGTTTTTCTTTTAAAAATCTCTTGAACTCTATAAAATTGCTCTTTAGAAATAATAGGCTCATGGGTATTTGCTACAACAATCCATTCAGACTTAGGAAGAGCTACCATTTTTTTAGATTTATAGCTAACCTTTTTATTATAACCTTGTACCATATTTCCAATATAAACTTCATTTTTCAATATTTTACTAATAGTAGATTCACTCCAATAGTCAATATTTTTCCCTTGATTTTGAAATCGAAATCCTTTTGATAATTTGTACTTAGTAGGTGGAAGAATACCTTTTTTGTTAAGCATTTGGGCAATTTTAGTAACTCCATTTCCTTGTTCATATAAGTCATAAATTTGCTTAACAATAGCCGATGCATCCTCATCAACAACCAACTTATTTTTGTTCTCGCTATCTCGTTTATAGCCATAGCATACAAAGGCTCCAATATGTAATCCCTGTTTTCGTTTGTTGTCAAAGGTACGTTTAATATTTTCAGATAAATCCTCCAAATACCATTCATTAACTAAACCATTAATTTGTCTAGATTTTTTATTACCTTTATCTGAAGTATCAACATGATCCACAGGGCTTACAAATCTAATATTCCACTCTACAAATTTATTATGTAGGTATTTTTCAACAATTTCCATATCACGAGTAAACCTACTTTGAGTTTTGCATAGTACAATGTCAAACTTGTGGCTTTTAGCGTCTTCTAATAGTTTATTAAATTCAGGTCGTCTACTGTCAATTCCAGAATAGTCTTCATCACAGTAAATGTTATAAATATCCCAAGATTTTTCTATTGCATAATTAATTAGCATAGATTTTTGATTTTGGATACTTTCGCTTTCATCATTTTCGTGAAGTTTGTCATCATCTTCACGAGATAGTCTACAATATATAGCAACTTTCAATAGTTATACCTCCGTTTCTTTTTTGGTATAACTACTTATTTTGTATTTGTTTATTATACAAAATGAAGTAGGTTTATTCAATAAGATTTTTTAATTATTTTGCAAATTTACAAACTCCTTAACGATTAAATTATTAACAAGTTTGATTATAGCTTTTTTAGTTTCATTAACATTAGTAGTTTTATTTTTTTCAGTTACATTAAAATTTGTCTTAACATTCATCTAATCAAATCCTTTCCATAAAGGCGTACATATATGTAAAACTATGCTTTAGCCTTAAAACCCCTTGTTATTAACTTATTCAGAAGAGCTTGCCTAGTTGTTTTTTTTTAGAAAAAAGAGCAAAAAAATAACACTTGTAATTTAAGTGCTCATAAAAATATTGTTAAATTATTTTTTTATATTAAACATAGCTATTTTGTTTAATACAATTTGGATTAACTATATTGCTTACTCTCTTGCAAACATTATAACCAGTAGTAATATCCTTTCGTAATACTAAATCACTAGAATTTTTGTCATACTCATACATTCCACGATTCCATTTAGCATATTCAATATCAGATGTTTTACTTTTTGTAGAAAGAAATGCATTTTCAGGAGTTAGCGAAATGCAGTTGCTAAAATTGTTAAAAGAAAAAAAATCATTAATTGCAATGAATGATACACATAAGGTTAATGATGTAGCTGGTGTGTGTTATGCAATATTAGAAGAAATATCTCAAATACCAAATTATCCAATAAAAAGATGCCAAAATTGTGGAATGTACTTTATACCTAGCAAAAGACTTGATGAGATTTATTGTGATCATGCAAAGTCGAATGGAAAAACTTGTAGAGAGCAAGGGGCAATACTTTCTTATAATAAAAGATTGCAAGATAAATCTGCATATAGTGAGTATAGAAGACAATATCAACAAAAGTTTACTTATATGAATAAAAATAAGGAAGATAAGCAAATTAAAAAAGATTTTGAAAATTGGAAAAAACAGGCTAAAGACAAAATATTTAAATTGAAACATAATAAAATTAGCGAAGATGAGGTCTTTGCGTGGTTGGAAGAACATAAATAGGGGCTTGCATTTATTTGATTTTATTGTTACTCTTTATTAAGAGAAATAGTAAATTTCTAATAAGAAGGGGGGAAATTTATGTACAAGAAAATTTTATCTACGAATAGTGGAATGTGGGGAATATGGGATTATGAAACATATAAACATATTGATGAATATGATAAATGGGACAAGCTTTTTTGTGAAGATGAGGATATTATTAAACAAATAAAAAATAAAACGTTTATACTGCATATATTTTTCAGGATGGTAGTTGTTCATTTACTGTGAAAATTGATGAAGAATTAAACGAACGTGAAGAAAAATATGTTTGCGTTAAGTCAGAACCTTATTTATTAAAAACATCAGGAAAAGTTGTTGTATCTGGAATAGAACATATTGATAAAAAATTAAATGATACTAATACTATTATAATTAATTTACCAAGTGGTGAATATTCAGTTAAAATATTTTTGTTGAGTTGGGATGAAGAACCAGGAGCATATTTGGAAAACGGGGAAGTAAATCCAAATGCTTTATCAGATTTTGTTATTATAATTCAATCAAATGCAAATTCAGATATACAGTATAGAGAAAAAATAAATACTTTTTCTGAAGATGATACTAATGATTAATTACAATAATGTGAAAGAAAAAATGTTTTTTTAAATAAATTATCCCCAAAGAATTAACCACGCTCTTTGGGGATATAGTATTACATATTATAGTTCTAAGTCCCACTCTTTTTCTTTTTGCTCTTTAGATAGTTGCTTTTCAGGGTCAACAAAGGTTCTAGTTTCTTGCTCAAAATCTCTAATTAACGTATCAGCATTATTATTCATCGTAAAATTATTACAAATCCAATTAACAAATTTATGAAATGTTTCCTTAAATTTATCTAATAACTTATTAAGGCGTTTATTCTCTTTCTCTAATTTGTTAATCGTGCTATAGAAATGATTATCTAATTCATCAAATTTTTTGCTATACTCATTTTCCAGCTCTTGTTTTTTATATTCTAGTTCTAAATCAAGTTCTTTATTTTTATTTTGATATTCTATTTTCATTGAAGACATCTTATTGTGTAAATCTTCATTATCTGCAATAATCTTGTCCCTTTCATTTTGATATTTTTCAGCCTCATCGATTACTAAAGCTTGTCTTGATAATTCTCTATGTAATAGTAAATTATCTTGATATAACTCATTTATAAGCTTATCTTTAGGTTTTATTATTTCATTTTCAATTTTCTCATCTCTGTTAATCATAAGCTTTCTAATATTTGAAATATCAGGTGTTTCAGGTAAATCTAACGTGATATTTTTCAATGTTTCTTTTGTATTTTCAAAATTAGTAATAGTTTTGTATTCTTCAATTGTATAATGTTTTCGGTTAGTTTCTTCTTTTGGCGAACCTCTTTCTAAATCAAATCCATTTGAAACCATATAACTATAAAATTCATTTTGAAGCTGTCTATAGCTATCTTTAGCTTTCCAAAATTCACTACAAGCAAGTTTATCTATTTTATTTCCATTTTTATCTGTTATGTGAACAACAGGCAAAAAAACAAGGTGCATATGGGGCGTTCGTTCATCCATATGCACCTTTGCAGACATTATATATTGCTCTCCTAGATTTTTGTACTCTGATACAAATTTATAGGCAGTTTCGAAATATCTTTTTGTTTCATCTTTACCAATTCTCTCAAAAAATTCTTTATCTGATGTTATTATATATTCACAAGCAATATTGCTTACAACTTTAATTTGACCTTTTAAATTATATTCTTTTCGTATTCTTTCAAACTCTTTTTCATAGCTGTATTGAGGAGATTTTATAGAATAGTTTAGGTATGATTTATTGGCGTCAATATCTGGGTTTGAATAGTTTTGATTTCTTCTTTCATTGTGCCTATAGGCTAGTTTTAGATTTTCACTTTTGTATTTTATATTTCTTATTATTGCATAACTCATAACAATTGCTCCTTTCAAATTTTGCTCTTAGCTGGTATAAAAAATCACTTAATATATGCTAAAAAATTTGCTTATATTAAAAGTGATATAACACACTACAACACTTTTATTGCTTAGCAAAAAAGTGTTAGTGTTGTAGGAAAAGATTTTCCTACAACCTTTTCCTAAAAATTGCATATAAGCAATTTTTAGATTTAACTAAAGTTGCTTATAGCAACTTTAGTTAAATTTTGTAAGCCTTGCTTTAGAAAATCTTACAAAAAAATCAGCAATAGCTATAATGTATATAGCCATTACTGATTATATATTTGTACTAACGATAACAGATTTAGTACAAATATTTATAGGCAAATTTAATTTTATAAATATAATTTTATAAATATAATTTCATAATTTAATTTGCATATAATTTTGAAAAGTCTATGTCTGAATAATCTCTCTGCTCATAATTTTCAAAATTTTTATTCTTATCTGTGTTAGCATTATATATTTTAATATTATTTTTATTATTATATTTTATATCTTTGAACTTTTCTTCAATAGGGGTATTAAACTTTTCTTGGGGAGGGTATTTAACTTTTGTTAAATAGGGTAACTTGCAATTAAGTATTGGTAATAGTTTCCTCGTTTCTATCTGCTTGCTATTTTTCTTATATGTTATTTTTATATCTATGTACTTTTTGGATTTTAGTGAATTTATCAATTTTGATACTTGTGTTATTGAGATGTTTAATAACTCACTAAATGTTTTATTAGTGCAATAGCAATATTGTTTTTCTTTGCTTAAAAATATAATTATGGAATAAATTATTTTTTCTTTATCACTTAGTTTTGAATCTAGTAATATTTCAGCTGGAATCCATATACCTTTTAAATTTAAGTTTGACACCATACTCACCATCCTTTGCTTATTTGCACCAAAATAAAATTTAAGGCGATTTTATTTGTGTTTTATATAACTTTATAATTTTGAAATGTAGACAAAAAATTTCCACAAGAAAATCGCCTTGAAATTACTTCTAATTTCAAAGCGATTTTAATATACAAAATAAGTAGTTATAATAAAATATATGTAGTTAATTGTTTTAAAGCAACTAAATAAGATATCTGTAAAAATCAAAGATTTAACAGCTATCTTAGTTAGGGGAACTAACAAACCTACACCACATGGTGTTGATGTATATCCACAATCAGCAGCAGGAGTTCCTTTTACAGCAGCATATATTGCAGCAAAAGGTGACCCAATAGCTAATCTTCAGGAAGATCTCGCTGCTGAACAAAAAGCAAGAGCAACTTATGAAAAACTAATAGACCTTTGTAAAGATGACCCAGATGTAATAGATCCACTTCGTTTCTTAAGACAAAGAGAAGTAGTTCACTTCCAAAGATTTGGAGAAGCTTTAAGAGGTGTTCAAGATAAACTTGCAGAAAAGAAATTTTATATGACAAAGATGAATTGTAATCAAAATAATTGTGGATGTAATATGAATAATAATTGTGATTGCAATTAAATAGACAAATATGAAATTTAATATCCATTAAATTAACTAACAATGATAAGAAAGAGTTATGAATATGTACTACCCCAAAATATCAATTTTTGGGGGTCAGTATAATACATAGCTCTTTATTATTAACTTTAATAATAAAAATTAAATGAAAGAAACAATTAACGATAAATACTCGATAACTGACTTATGATAGTAAAAATATATAACAATTAACTCAATATTAAAAAACTTAAAATAACCTCAAAAATAATGTTGAAAAAACAAATTCAGTAATATATAATACAAAAATAGAAATTAACAATCAAAATAATAATCAAAAGAAAGTAGGAAAGATATTGAAAGAAAAGAAAAACTCGTTTATGGGAAATGTTTTAATGCTTATGTTTTCTCAAGTTTTAATAAAAGTATTAGGGTTAGTATATAGACTTGTAATAATGAATGTACCTGGATTTGGAGACTTAGGAAATGGATATTATTCAGCAGGATATCAAATTTATGCAGTTTTATTAACAATTTCTTCACAAGGAATACCAAGTGCAGTTTCAAGATTAGTTTCCGAAAAAGTAGCTATTGGTGAATATAAATCTGCACATAGGATATTTAAAATAGCAATGGGGTTATTTGCTATAGTAGGAGGATTTTTCTCATTATTTTTATATGTATTTTCAGATTTCATAGCAAGTAATATTTTAAATGTACCAGATGTTAAATATGTACTAAGGGTACTAGCACCTGCAATATTTTTTGTTACTACATCAGCAGTATTTAGAGGATATTTTGCAGGACTAGGAACTATGAAACCAACTAGTGTATCTCAAACATTAGAACAGTTATTTAATTGTACATTAACAATTACATTTGTATATGCATTAGTAGGAAAAGAACCTTATATTATGGCAGCAGGTGGAAATCTATCTACAACACTTGCAATATTAATATCTTTTTCATATTTATTAATGTATTACAGAAGAAACAATAAAAAGTATGAAAGAAAGTATAAAAATATAGAACAAAAGGCAGATACAAGATCGGTAAAAGCAGTTGCAAAAACTATTCTTATGTCTTCTATTCCAATTACAATTGGGTCTATTATATCTGTTGTAAATATGCTTATCGATACAGTAACAGTAAGTAATTGTATTCAAATTGCATATGAGGGTATAATTCAAGGTAAGGAACTTTTAGAACAAGAAGCAATGAGATTAACAGGTATTTTATCTAAAGTAGATACTATTGCTAATCTTCCAATAGCCATTAATTTAGCTTTTTCATCAGCTTTAGTTCCAGCAATATCATCTGCTATTGCAAAAAAAGATTATAAGTCAGCATCAAGTAAAATAACATTTTCTATGTCTGCATCATTATTAATAGTAATACCTTGTGCGGTAGGTTTTATTGTTTTAGCAAACCCTATACTTAAGATGTTATATCCAAGTGCATCTGATGGGGCAGGTATATTACAAATTGCTGCAATTACTATGATATTTGTTGCTATTAATCATACTTTAAATGGAGCTTTATATGGATTAAATAAACTATATATACCAGCAATAGCTTTAACATGTGGTAGTGTAGTTAAAATTATTTTAAATCTTATTTTAATAAGAAATCCAAACATAAATATATATGGAGCAACTATTAGTTCTTTAATATGTCAAGTTATTACATTTATTATTACATATAGGGCAATAAAAAGTGCAATAAAGATTAAGCTTAATATAAAGAATAATTTAATGAAACCATTATTTGCGGGAATAATTATGGGTATAGTAATATTTGCTATAAATTATTTCTTAAAATCTGTAATAAATAATTATATACTAACAATTTGTAATATTGGAATTGGGGCAGTAATATATTTATTTGTTGTAGCATATTCGAAAGTACTAAATAAAGATGAGATATGTGCTTTGCCAATGGGAAATAAAATATATGGAGTATTAACTAAATTAAAAATATACTAGTAAGGAGATAATGAAATGAAAAAATTAAGATTTTTATTTGCTTTATGGGTTTCAAAAGTTGTAGCAATTATAATTAATAGGATTGATAAAACAAGAGGAACAAATAAATCAGGACAAATAGCATGTAAAATATGTAAAAATTTTATTTCATATTTTAAAGGAATAGACTATAATAATGTTATTTTAATTACAGGAACAAATGGAAAGTCAACAACTACAAATATTATTGCACATGTATTAAAATCATCAAATAAAAAAGTAGCAACAAATATAGAGGGAGCTAATTTAATGACTGGTGTTGCAACTACTCTTATTAAAAATTCGGGATTAACAGGAAAGTTTAATAAAGAAATGTTGTTACTAGAAATAGATGAAAGAAGTTTAGCAGCTATTTACAAGTTATTACCAGCAAAACACTTGTGTATTACAAATTTACAAAAAGATCAAGTACAAAGAAATGGAGATCCAGATTATATTTATCAAAAAATAAAACCTGTAGTAAATAAAGATATTACAATATATGTTAATAATGAAGAACCAAGAGTAAAATCTTTCGAAGATTTTGCAGGGAAAGTAATATATTATGGAATAGAAAGAAATGAAAAGTCTTTCGAGAAAAATGACTTTTATGATGTTTCATGTCCTTGTCCAAAATGTAATGGTAAAATAAAATTTGAATTTTATAATGTAGACAATATTGGAAAGTTTGAGTGTTTAAACTGTGGATATAAAAGTGAAGAAGAACTTAACTATTTTGCAAAAGATATAGATTATGATAAAAATACTTTTGTATGTGGAGAAATTGTATATAATATGCCGTATAATCAGCCCTTCTTTATTTATAACTTTGTACTAGCAATAGCAATATGTAAACAGTTTGGAATAAAAGAAGAGGAGATACAAAAATCATTTAAGAATTTTAAAAATATTAGTGGAAGATTAGAAACTATCAAATTTAAAACCAAAGAAATAAAATATATTAGAATAAAACAAGAAAATCCAGAAACTTTGCAAACAGCATTTGATTATGTATCAAGAGATAATAAACCTAAAATATTTATGCTTGGATTAGAACAGCTAGTGGATTTTCCGCCTTATTATACTAATACTTTCTATGCATTTGATTGTGATTTAAAAAAAGTAATAGATTCAAATGTTGAAAGATATATATGTTTCTCAGAAGCTATTAGTTATGATGAAGCAAATAGATTAATTTATAGTGGTATAGATAAAGATAAAATTTCTATTTTGCCAACAGATAGTGATGAAGAAATACTAAAAGAATTAGATAAATATGATATTGATAATGTTTATTTAATTACATGGATAAAAAAATATGAAGAGCTTAATAAGGAAGTAAAAAAATATAACTTATAATTTTAGTGGAGGAGAAATGTATGGAAGAATTAAATATTGTATGGGCATATCCAGATATGTTAAATTTGCATGGTGACAGAGGAAATGTTATGGCATTAGAAAGAATTGCAAAACAAATGGATATTAAAACTAATATAAAAAGAATTGATAGTTATGAAGATAAAATTGATTTTAATTCTGCTGATATAATATTTTTTAATCCAGGAGAATTAAAAGTAATGCCATCAATTATTGAAGCTTTAGAAAAACAAAGAGAAGAACTAGAAGAATATATAAATAATGAAAAAATAATTGTTGTAATAGGAACAACAGGAAGTATTATGGCAAAAGAGACTAAAAGGATAGATGGGAGTAGCATAAATGGACTTGGTATTTTAGATATGAATTGTACAGAAAGAAAAATGGTATATGGAGATGATATTCATTTTTCTTTAAAAGAAGATTCAAGCCAAGAATTAATAGGATGCCAAATTCAAATGATTGATACAGAATTACAATCAGATATTTCATTTGGACAAGTAATTTATGGAATGGGAAATAATAATGGTAAAAGTGAAGGTGCTAGATATAAAAATGTTATTTTTACTAATGCACTTCGGACCTGTTTTAGTTAAGAATCCTTGGTATACACAAAAATTAATTGAAACTGCAATGCAAAAAAAAGGATATAAAGAAAATAAAGTATTAGATTATTCGTTAGAGAAAAAATCTTTTGAGTGCATAAAAAAATTTATAGAAGAAAAGGAAAAGATATAAATGTATCCAGTAGTAGAAATTTATATTGACAATATTATACAAAATGCCTTTAAAGTTAGAGAAATTTGTAAAGATAGAGGAATAACACTTTCTTTGGTTACTAAAGTATTATCAGATAATAAAGAGATAGTACAAGAATTGGTTCGGAAAACGGAATTGATTGTATATGTGAATCTAGAATACAAAATTTAAAAAGTTATGAATCTATACCAGTAGAAAAATGGCTAATTAGAGAACCAAGTTTATGCGAAATTTCAGATGTAATAAGATTTAGCAATCTTAGTTTAAATAGTGAAATTGTAACAATTAAGCAATTAAATGATGAAGCAATTAAGCAAAATAAGATACATAATATTTTACTTATGTATGAATTAGGTGATTTAAGAGAGGGTGCAGATAAAAAAGAATTAAAACATTTGATAGAAGAATCTTTAAAATTATCTAATATAAAAATAAAAGGTATTGGTGTAAACTTAAGCTGTTATGGAGCTATTATGCCATCTGAGGAAAATATGCAGGAATTAAAAGAAGTAGTAGAAGAAATGGAATGTTATTTTGAAATGAAATTTGATATAGTTTCAGGTGGTAACTCTACTTCTTACAATATGCTGGTTCAAAATAAAATTCCTAAAAAGATTAATAATTTAAGAATGGGTGAAGCAATATTTTTAGGAAATATACCTTGTATAGAAAATAGAATACCAGATTTTAATTATGATAATTTTATTTTAAAAGCACAAATAGTGGAAGTAAAAGATAAGCCGTCTATTCCAAGAGGAATTTGCGGAGAAGTAGATTCGTTTGGAGGTCAGCCTATATATGAAGATAAAGGTATAAGAAAAAGAGCAATAATATCTTTAGGTAAACAGGATGTACTTTTAAATAGTTTAATACCTATAGATAAAAATATTTCTATCTTAGGTGGAAGTAGTGATTATATTATTATAGACGTAACAGATAGTAAACAAAATTATAAAGTTCGGAGATATTATCTCTTTTAATTTAAACTATGCTGGAGTGTTAAATGTAATGAATTCAAAATATATTAGAAAAGAAATAAGAAGGTAATAAGAGTGAAAAAAGTTGATATTATTGAGGCATGCTCTGATTTGGGTGTATGTATAGAAGGAGCATCTTTAGGTCCAAAGATATTAGAAAAATATGTTTCTGTAAATAATATTTATAAAATAGAATTAGAAGGCATAAAAAAAGAGAAAGATAAAGAAAATAAGAAGAAAAATTTAAAATTTATTAATGAATTTAATAAATTATTATATGATAGAGTCTTAGAGACAATTAATCAGGGT
>JAGATI010000172.1 GCA_017621295.1 Clostridia bacterium
AAGGTGATGCAATAATTCCAGATATAAAACCAGATATTTTAAAATCTATTAATACTAGTGGTAATATTTGCATCTATAAAAAAGAGGTCTTAGATGGAAAAGTAAGAATAGATGGAGCTATTAATGTAAATATAATATATTTAGCAGATAATGAAGAGTCTAGTGTAAGAGGATTAACTACAACTATAGATTTTACAAAAATAATAGAAATGCAAGAAGCAAAAGCAGGAATGTTATTAGAATGTAAAATGTTATTAAATGAAATTGAATGTAAAATTTTAAATGGAAGAAAAGTAAATTTAAGAAGTTTATTAGATATAAATTTAAAGTTATGTTCTAATGAAGAAATAGAGTTTATTGAAGAAATAGAAAATGTAGATGACATGCAGGTATTAAATAAAGATTTTAATATTAATTCTTTAGTTGGAAGTGGAACTACAAAGGTGGTTGCAAAAGATACCATTGTAATAGATGGTATAGATAATTTGGCAGAAATATTAAAAGTAAATATTGATATTATAAATGTAGAAAGTAAAGTAAGTTATAATAAAGTTTTAGCAAAAGCAGACTCTGCAATAAAGATTATGTATTTAACAGAGGATAATAGAGTAAATATAGTAGAAAGTAAAATTCCTATGATGGGATTTGTTGATATTTTAAATGTAACAGATGACAATATATGTGATATTAAAACAGAACTTAAAAATTTATCTGTAAAACCTAATAATGTGGAAGAACATTCTATATATGTAGAAGCAGAAATTGAAATGGGGATATTTGCTTATCAAAATAGGCCTCTTAGGTTGATACAAGATTTATATAGTCCAAGTATAGTTTTAAGTACAGATATGCGGAAAAATAAAAACAATGCAAGAAAAAAGATTAATAAAAGATGTATGCAATATAAGAGAAAAACAGGTAATACCAGAAGTAAGAAATGAAAAGATATATGATGTAGATATAAGACCAAGAATTATAAAACAAAATATCTTAAATGATAGAATTATATTTGAAGGAGAGTTGAATGTAAATTTCTTGTATTCAAATAGTAATACAAGTGTAATTGAAACTAAAAATATAGTTATACCATTTAACCATAATATGAATTGTGAAGGTATAAATCAAAATTCTAAATTAGATGTAAAAATGGAAATAGGAACTAAAGATGTAATTATTATGCCAGATGAAAGTATAGAACTTAAAATTGATGTGAATTTATTAATAGATATATTTAAGAGTGTAGAAATAAATATAATAAATGATATGAAAATAGAAGAAAATAAGGATAATGAAATATATAGTATAATTATATATTTTGTAAAACCAGGAGATACTTTGTGGAAAATAGCTAAGAAATTTAGAAGTACAGTAGAAAATATAGTAAAAATTAATGATATAGAAGATGAAAATAAGATTTATCCAGGTCAGCAATTATTTATTCCTAAATATGTTGCAAATACAAACAGTGTATCTGCTTAAAGAAATAAAGATAATAGATAAATGAATGTTACAATTTACAGTAGTATATTAATTAAGATATTAGGACTTTTGATAGTGGAAATTAATAGCTATAAATAGTAACAAAAATAGATAAAATTTATTTTAGAGTATGGAGAAGAATAAATGGATAAAATTTATTCTAGAAAAAGAATAAGATTACCAGAGTTTAATTTCAATAATAAAAACTTTAAAGAACTTAATTCTAAAAATGCTAAAAGGATTAAAATTATAGCTATAATTTTAATTGCTCTTTTGGTAGCAATCTTAATTGTAAAAGCAATAGAACCTGTGATAAATAAACAGTCTGTAGTAGTTGCTAAAAGTATTGCAACAAAGATATCTAATGAACAAGCAACAATTGTTATGGCAAATTACAAATATCAAGATTTATGTAGCATAGAAAAAGATGAAAATGGAAACATAAAAATGATTAAATCTAATATAATTCCAGTAAATGAAATTATATCTGATGTAGCAGTAAAAATACAAAACGAATTAAATAAGACACAAGATGGAGAAGTATTTATTAGATTAGGAACCTTAACTGGTAGTAAAATTTTATCTGGAAGAGGACCAAAGGTAAATTTTAAAATTGCAACAATTGGAAATGTAGAAACAGATTTAAAATCAGAATTTAGTTCTGCTGGAATAAATCAGACTTTACATAGAATATATTTGCAGGTTAAATGTAAGGTTATAGTATTAACTCCATTTAGCAGTATAGAAGAAGAAATAACAAATCAGGTATTACTTGCAGAAGCGGTAATTGTGGGAGATATTCCAAGCACTTATTATAATTTAGATGGAATTAATAAAGATAATGTGTTAGATATTATAGAATAGGAAGATAATAGAAAATATGAGGTTACTAGAATTAGTTTGAAAAAGCTTTTTTAGTAGCTTTATATTTTTTATCTGTTTTGTATAGATGATATTAAATCAGATTATGCCAAAGGATATTTAAAATAGAATGAATAAAATGGAAGAAAAATGAGTCATAGTGGAGATATAATAAATGTAGGAGAGAGAAAGATATTTTAGTAAGAGGAATATTTGACTATAAAGGTGGAATAGAAATAATGGAATAAATTATATGAAATTTTATAAATGTTAAGATAAAATAGTTATATAAATTTAAACAGAAAAACCTCGGAAGTATTGAAACTTCTGAGGTTTTTTGTTGGTATAAAAAGCATTTTATCTCTTAGAGAATTGTGGAGCTTTTCTAGCTTTTTTAAGACCGTATTTTTTTCTTTCTTTCATTCTTGGATCTCTTGTTAAGAATCCGTTTGATTTTAATGTTGGTCTATATTCTTCGTTAGCTTCTAATAAAGCTCTTGAAACACCATGACGGATAGCTCCTGCTTGACCTGTAAATCCACCACCAATTACTTTACAAATAACATCATATTTGTCTAATGTATTAGTTGCTGTTAATGGTTGTTTAACAATAACTTTTAATGTTTCTGCTCCAAAATATTCATCTATATTTCTTCCATTAATTGTTATAACACCTGTACCTTCAACTAATCTAACTCTAGCAATTGATTTTTTTCTTCTTCCTGTACCGTAGAACATTATTTTTTCTGATTTTGCTTTAGGCATTTTATATTTCCTCCCTTAATTTTTAATTTAGAAATTCCAGATTTCTGGTTTTTGTGCGATATTTTCGTGTTCGCTACCAGCATAAACTCTTAATTTTTTAATCATTTGTCTTCCTAGACTGTTTTTAGGAAGCATTCCTTTTATAGCAAGTGTCATTGCTTTTCCAGAATCTTTATTTAACATTTCTCTTGCAGTAGTTTCTTTCATACCACCAATGTATCCAGAATGATGTCTATAAATTTTTTGATCTAATTTTTTTCCTGTTAAAACAACTTGGTCACAGTTTAGTATAATTACGTGATCACCAGCATCCATGTTAGGAGTATAAGTTGGTTTATGTTTTCCTCTTAATAATTTAGCAGCTTCTGTTGCTACTCTACCTAATGGTTTATTTGCGGCATCGATAATATACCATTTTCTTTCGATTTCATTTTTCTTTAAACTATATGTAGTGTTATTCATGGTAAAAAATACCCTCCATTTCATATTTAAATTTTATTATATTTATATGAAACCTCGTAAAAACCACCGGGGAGAAGTTTTTATTTTGGTCATATTACAAATTTATTGCTTTTCTATTTTATTACAGAAAGTGCTAAAAGTCAAGAAAAATTTAACAATATTTTTACAGGCAAAATTTGACACACAAATATTAAATATATTAAAATAAATTTATATCATATTATAATAGGAGATATATAATGGAAAATTTAAAAGACAAAAATAAACAATTAACTAAAATTTTTAACGAATTTAAAACAAACAATATGAATTCATACGACTTTTTTTATAAAGAATATTATTCATTAATATATGGAATAGTATTTTCAATATTAAAAAATAAAGAAAATACAGAAGATGTTGTACAAGAAATTTTTATGAAAATATATAATTTAGATAAAACAAAATTACCAGAAAAAGGGACTTTAAGCTGGATTTATACAGTTAGTAAAAATGAAACTTTTAATTATTTAAGAAGAAAGAAACAAGAAGTTAATATAGATGATATTTATGAACTTCAAGAAGAGTCAAGCGAAATAGAAGAAATAATAGATATTAATACTTATAATAAAATAATTAGTGGATTAACTGAAAAAGAAAAGGAAATTGTTTCTTTAAAAATATTATCTAATCTTACATTTAAAAAAATTGGACAAATGTTACAAATGCCAACAGCAACTGTCCAATGGAAATACTATAAAGCAGTAAATTCACTAAAAATATCATTAGGAAACTTAGCTTTATCTATAATTACATTTATATTCTTAATTGTAAGAAAAGAAAATTTAAAAAGTATAGATAATAAAAGTGAAGAAAAAAAGCAAAATTCAAATTTGACGTCATCAGAAAATAAAAAGCAAGATTCAGAGCAAAATGTAAATATAGAATCTAATGATAAAGATGATAATTCAAAGCAAGAAGCAGATAAATCACAAGAATCAATTAATAATAGTTTTAATGAAATATATAATGTACCTACAGGAAATACATCAAGCCTTACAAATAAGTCAGCTTCAGTAGATGTAATTCAGCAAGTTGCAATAGGATTTTGTGGAACATTTTTAATTATTTCTATAGTTTTTGGAATTTTTTTCTGTAAACACCAACAAAAAAGAAATAAAAAAACATCTAAATAATATAAAGAAGAAATTCTTTAAAATTATTTAGGGGGAATTTTGTATGAACAAAAAAGTGAAAGTATTAATAGGAGGACTTGCTGTAATACTAATTATTAGTATTATAGTGGTAGGTTATTATTTAAAAAATTTAAATAATACTATTACAAAAGCAAAAATAGACGATTGGAAATATTCGAATAAAGAAAGTAATAAAGAATATGTGACAACAAGTAAAAATTCTGGAGGAGTTTTTTCGACGCCTCAAGCACAATCATCACTAACATCTGATAGTGCAATGAGCTTTTCATCTAAAAGTGAAAGTACTGTTGGATTATCAGTAGGAGGTTCAAAAAATATAGACAACTTTAGAGAAAATATAAAAAATGGATATTTTCCAATTTCTACAGATATTACATATAATGGACTATTTTATGATTATTATTTTGAAACAGGAAAACAAAAAGAAAGTGAAGATTTATTTTCACCATCATATTCTATGGCAATATCAAAAGATCCAATTTCATCTAAAGATGAATATTATATGACAGTGGGACTTAATTCTAATATTAAACAAAGTGATTTTAAACGTAAAAAACAAAATATTGTTGTTGTATTAGATATTTCAGGGTCTATGGAATCTTCACTACAATCATATTATTATGATGAAGGAAATAGTATCTTTTCAAAATTAAAAAAGAACAAGAGTAAAATGTAGCTTGCAAATGAAGCAGTAAATTTAATGATTGATGAATTAAACGATGATGATAGATTTGGAATGGTATTATTCGATGATGGAGCATATTTAGGAAAGCCATTAAGTTTAATAGGAGATACAGATATAAAAGAAATAAAAGAACATATTCTAGATATAGAGGCTAGAGGTGGAACAAATTTTGAAGCTGGGTATAAAAAAGGAACAGATTTATTTGATAAGGAAATATTAAATGATAAAGAATATGATAATAGAATAATTGTAATTACTGATGCTATGCCAAATGTAGGAACAACAAATAAAAGTGGTTTACTAAAATATATAGAATCAAATTCAAAAAACGGTATATATACAAGTTTTATAGGAGTAGGGGTAGATTTTAATACAGAAGTTATAGAAAGTCTATCAAATG
>JAGATI010000173.1 GCA_017621295.1 Clostridia bacterium
AAGAAAAAATGCCTACCTTTGCACTCCCAAACGAAAAGAATGTGAGTTCTTAAACAAAAATGGTGTCATAGCTCAGTTGGTAGTGCAAAGGACTGAAAATCCTTGTGTCCCTGGTTCGATTCCAGGTGAAGGCACCAAACAAAAAAGCGAACAGAAAATTACCAAATTTTCTGTAACATCTAAAAAATTATCTAAAAAATGTATTTGTTAGGCAGTAGCAAGTACATTTTTTATTTTGTCTGTAGATAAAACATTAGATATTGCATTTGCACTTTCGTTCATACTATTAGAATCTAAATGTGCATAGATGTTTGCAGTAGTATTATAATTAGAATGTCCTAGCCATACCTGAATTTGTTTCATATTGATTCCTTCAGCAAGTAATAAACTTGCACAAGTATACCTTAAATCGTGAAAACGAATTATTCTTAAATCATTCTTTTTTAGTAATTTTATAAAAGCATGTGATACATAATCAGGATTTAACAAAGTTCCCATATTATCAACACATATATAATCTAAATATTCTTGATTATAACTATTGCCACAAATTATTTTATTTTGTTCTTGTTTCTCTTTTAGTTCTAATAAGTAGTTTTCAACTACTGGTAACAAAGGTAAAGTTCTTGTACTAGATTTTGTTTTAGTTTTATCTTTCTTTACTAATTTATTAGAATGATTAAAACTTATTTGTGTTACTGTATGATTTATTAGTATAGTTTTATTTGTAAAATCTATTGCACTCCACTTTAAGCCAACAACTTCACTTCTTCTTAATCCATAAAAACAACTTAAAATAACTGATGTTTCTAGTTTTGTATTTTCAATTATTTTTAAGAGTTTTAATACTTCTTCACTGGTATAATGTTTTGCATTATATGGATCAATTTTTGGTAATTCTACTTTATCAGCAGGGTTAGAAATAATTACATCTGTTTTTACTGCATATTGTAAAGCCTTTCTAATATTTGAGTGATAATGTTTAACAGTATTCCCAGAAAGTCCATTGTCAATTAAATATTGGTAAAAGTCTTGAATATCTTGTGCCTTTATAGTTTGTAATATTACTTTTTTATTCTCAAAATAAGTTGTTATTCTTCCATTTATTAGTTTTTCATAACCACAATAAGTTGTTTCTTCAACAGATGATTTAATTATCTTTAGCCACTTTTTCATAAAATCTATAAATAGTATATTTTCGTTGTCAATCTCTGATTGTGTAAGTGGGTCAGGTTCTTATATTTCATTTTGATTTGTTAGATAAGCTATAACATTTCTTTTTGGTATTTTGTATTGTCTACCAACTTTTAGTGCTTGAATACTTTGATTTCTTACTAATCTATAAGCAAGAGTTATACCAATTCCAAGCATTTCTTTTAACTGATTAATGTCAACTAAATCAGGATATGAAGTAAACATCATCTCATAATTTTCTTTAATAGTACCCATGTTGTAAGTCCTCCTTTCCTTAAAATTCACAATAAAAAAGACCTATTAAGCAATCTTAATAAAGTCTGTTAATAACTATAAACATATCTATTTTTACATTTTTGTGTTGGTACTTTGATATTCATATTTATTGTTTTTGGAATATCAGCTCCAACATTTAATTTTCTATCTATACTTAAATTACCTTTGCTATTAGTGTGATATATGCTAGTCCATTTTGTAAGATCATAGTCTGACATAGTATTTTAGCAATTTTATTTTGTTTTAGATGTTTATTATAATATAAGTCTAAAATCTGTTCTTTGGTATCCAATTTTTCTTGTTCCTCCTATAGTTAATTTTTTGTTTGCATTATTTTAAATACAATTCGCCTATTGACATTATCTAATATATGTTGTATTATTATATTGTGAGAAACACATAAAATATATTAGATATTGTTATTATACTATCATATTTTATACTTGTTAACACAATTATTAAATATTTTTAACAATTTCTCACAAAATAATATGATAAGGGGAATTAAAAATGAGAGAACTACCACAAAATAAGTTCTTTGAAGGATTTTATATTTGGTTTGATAAAGAAAAGAAAGAAGAATATTATGGAACACCATTGTACTTATACAATGTAGATACAAAATTAGATACTGAAAAAAGACAAGTAAAACTATTCTTAAAGAAAACAAAATTTGATGGCTTAAAATATCCAGGTATTTTATATTTTCCATATACAGAAAATTTTGGTACAATGCTTATGATGTTTTTAAATGCAGACTTTTCTAACTTTGAAAAAGCATATACAACATTCTTCTATGCCTATGGTTTTGAACTATTAAAAGAATATGTACCATATAAAGAATTAGAAGATACCTACACATCAGAAAAGAAAATGCTTGATATTATGAAAAGGGTATTTGAAGATAGTTCTTATGAACTAATTGAAATGCAAGAAAATTTTAGAAAATGTGTAGATCAAGTTTATAATCTTAATGCAGTAAAAGGCTTAGAAGAAGCAAGTGCCAATTCAAAGTTTATAGCAAATATAATCAAACATGAAAGTGATGTATATAGATATTCTAGTAAAATTGAGGTGTTTTTAGACAGTTATGCAAGCAAAGATAATGACTATCACGAAGAAAGTTACAAAAGTTTAGTAGAAAAATTAGAAAATGATACATTATCTATCAAAAAACATAACATTTATACAAGCGAAAAGTTAAGTAATATCTTATATGTAGTATTAGAACAAATAGTACAAGCACCAAACCTACCTATAAAGCAATGTCAAAATTGTGGTAAATACTTTATACCAAGTTCAAGACAAGATGAAGTATATTGCGAATTTCCAGATGAAAAAGGAAAGACTTGTAAAGAAAAAGGTGCATTAGAAACTTATAAAAAGAATTTAGAAAATGTACCTGCCTTATTAGAATATAGAAGAAGTTATCAAAAGAAAATTATGATAGTTTCAAGAAATAAGGATAATAAGCAATT
The DNA here is from genome assembly GCA_017621295.1 of Clostridia bacterium. The sequence continues at coordinate 2,949 of JAGATI010000173.1, forward strand.
AAAGAAAGACTTTGACAAATGGAAAAAAGAAGCCCAAGCAAAAATTAAACTATTCAAACAGGGTAAATTAGAAGAAGAAAAGCTATATAATTGGATGCTTGAAAATAAATAGGAAATAATAACAATAATATGTAGTAAAATTTCAAAATAAATGCTATAATATGAATATAATTAAGAAAGGAACGAGAATATGGATAATATAAATTTAATGGAATATTGGCAAAATAGTAGTGATGAAGATTATAATGTAATGAATGTATTATATAGTAATAAGAAAAATAGTTATTCTCTATTTTTTGGACATTTAGTGATAGAGAAATTATTAAAAAGTTTATATGCTAAAAATAACAAAGAAAATCCTTATGCAATAAAATCTCATAATTTATTGGCACTTGCTGAAAAATGTAATTTAGAATTAACTGATGAGCAAGTCGAAAAATTACAAATAATTACACAATTCAATATAAGTGCAAGATATGATGATTACAAAGAAACTTTTAATCAAAAATGCACAGATGATTATACATCTGAACAAATAAAAAATATTGAGGAGGTACGAACATGGTTGAAAAGTCTATTAACACAGGAATAATGGAATCAATACAAAAATACATTGAAAAAATAAGTGAACATTATAAGATTGAGGCAATCATTTTGTTTGGATCTTATGCAAAGGGAACAGAGAACGAAGATAGCGATATAGATATAGCAATCATTTCAAGTGATTTTAGCGATATTATTGAAGATGGAGCAAAATTAATAGGATTAACTTGGAAAATAGATACTAGAATAGAGCCACACCCAATAACAACAGAGGATTTTGAAAAAATTTCAAATCCTTTTGTGAAAGAAGTTGTAGATACTGGAATAAAAGTAGCTTAAGGTATAAATTAAAAAAGTTAGCCAACACAAATGAATGTGTTGGCTTTGAAGAATAAGTAATTATAGTGAAGAAAGAAATTGTTTTCATGATTATATTATGCTATAAATAATTTTATACGTGTAGCATGATATTGAAATTTTGAATATTATTAAGGGATTATTTTCAAAATAGAAAGGTTTTGATTTTATGAATAAATTGAAGTTAGTGATACCTAATAATAGCTATAAATTTCAAGCACAAGAATACATAGAAGAATTTAAAATTTAATTTCACTACTTTTAGAACTATATTTTTATATCTTTCAAGCTATCTATAAATACAAATTTTATAAAGTGTACTTAATTTAATCTTACTGGCTATGTCGTATGGGCAATAGATGGTTCTAAGTATGAGATACCAAATACAGAAAAAAATAAAGAAGAATTTGGAACCGCTACAGGAGGAAAGAAAACAAAAGAAACGAAGAAAATCGCAAGGACACTGATGTCTGGAGCATATGATGTGTATAATAAATTTTTTGGAGATATACAAGTGGATAAGGTAACAACATATGAAGGAAAGCTAGCTAAAAAGAATATAGAAGAATGTTTAAAAATAAATGATAAAAACAAAAATTTATTTGTTTTAGATAGGAATTATCCATCAATAGAATTATATGAGTTGTTAAATGAGAAAAATACGAAATTTGTAATGAGACTGAGCATAAATGACTATATAGAAGAACGAGAAAAAATGAAAAGTAATGATGAGATAATAGAAATAAAGTATAACAGACATAGAAAACATCATTTTAAAAAGAAAAACCCAGAAGTATATGAAAAGATAAAAGATAAAGAGAGGATTAAATTAAGAATAGTAAATATAAAACTAGAAACTGGAGAAATAGAAAGCTTAATTACAAATATATTAACAAACAAGTTTGACATACAAGATTTTAGTAATATATACCATACGAGGTGGAAAATAGAAGAAAGTTATAATAGTTTAAAGAATAAATTAAAAATAGAAAAGTTCACAGGGAAATTACCAATATTTATATATCAAGATATATATGCGCAAGTACTAATATATAATCAGTTACAAGACATGCTAGAAGAAGGAAACAAATTACTATGTCAGAAAAAAAAAGAAAAAAATTTAAAGCACAAATATAAAATAAATGAAAACAAAGCTATTGGATTATATAAAGAAAAGTTTATAAAAATTATGTTAATAGAAGATAAAGAATTAGCAATAAAAGAGTTTGATAAATTAATAGAAGAAATGACAAAATATGTTAGAATTATTAGGGAAAATAGAAAAAATGAAAAGAGAATATGGAATCCGTCAAATAAATATCATACAAATAGAGGAGCAACATTTTAAATCAGAATCAAGAAACATAACAAATGCATATAACTTTAGATTACAATTAACGTAGGGACTTTGCGGGCTTTTTTATGAAAATATGGAAAAACATTTACTAAATAAAAACTTGGGTTATTTAGTAAATGTTTTTTTGTAAATTTATTTATAATTAAATATTTCTTAAGTTGTTGACATTGGTTTTCTTCTAGCGCTTACAAGAATAACAAAAATGCAAAGTGATTTTTTAGATATTTACAATTACAAAAAAGATGGTGATGACAATGGCAACAACAAAAATATGGGCAATTAAAGATAGCATATCTCGAGTAATAAGCTATGCAAAAAATCCAGAAAAGACAACATTTTCAGATTTAAAACAATTATTAAGATATGCAGAAAATGATGAGAAAACTATTGATAAAAAGGAAAAAACTATGTATGTAACTGGAGTAAATTGTGAAGCAAAAACAGCCTATGAGGAAATGACAATAGTACAAAATAGATTTGATAAGACTATAGGAAATATTGCTTATCACGCATACCAAAGTTTCAAAACAGGAGAAATATCGCCAGAATTAGCACACAAAATTGGAGTAGAACTTGCAGAAAAAATGTGGAGTGAATATCAAGTGGTAGTTGCAACACACTTTAATACTGGAACTTATCATAATCATTTTGTGGTAAATTCCGTTAATATGTTTACAGGTAAAAAGTTTAATTGTAATAAAGGAGCATATTATCATTTCAGAGAGTTATCTGATCATCTATGTAGAGAATATGGACTAACAGTAATTGAAAAGCCAGCAGGAAAAACACCAAGAAGTATATATTTTGCAGAAGAACGAGGAGAGCCAACAAAGTATAATGTAATAAGACAAGCTATTGATGAATCAATGCAAATGTGTATCAATTATGGACAATTTAAAAAGATAATACTTAAAAAAGGCTATATTATAAATGATGATTATAACAGAAAATATCCTACGATTCGTTCAATAAATGATAAACAAGCAGTAAGAATGTATCATTTAGGAGAACAATATTTACCAAAGAATATTGCAAACAAAGTTGAACACAATCCATATCATTATCAAAATAGATATATGGAATTTATATACCCTAAAAAGAAAAAGCAAAAATACAAAGTTTACAAGTATAAAGGTAAATTCAAAGACATTAGTAAAATGAATGGAATTGATGTACTTTTCTTATTACTGTTTCATTTATTAGGATTAGTACCAAAACGAGAAAACTATCAGCCATTATCTCCAGAAATGAAACAAGAAGTAAGAAAAATGGAACGATATTCTAATGAGATTAGACTTATTGTAAGTGAAAAACTAAAAACAACAGAAGATGTAAAAAGCTATATTACACAAACTGAAAAAGATATTGAAGATGTTACTAATTTAAGGCAAAAATACAGAAATAAACTAAGAAATTGTACAGATGATAACTTAATAAAGGAATATAAAGAAAAACGAAATAAGTGCACTACAACTTTAAATAAGTATAGAAAAAATCTAAAAATAGCAAATTATATTTTAGAAGATACACCAAAAGTTAAAGAAGTAATTAAAATTGAAATGCAAATGAAAAAGAATGAACTAGAAAGTGTTACAAAGGTAAAGAAAAGAGATAGATATGCAAGATAAGAATATAAAAGGTTGTTATGTATGAAAGTAACAGCCTTTTAATAATTTTTGAAAATGAATATTTTGGAAACAATTGTATTTATACTAATTTTATGGTATAAATAAGTAAAATATGAAATTTGCAACGCTCCGTTGCAAATTTCAAAACGGAGAAATTAAATGCTGTTATTATCAAAATATTTAGAATTAGAAGAAGAATTTGAAGAAAATGGAATATTTGATATTGCTTTAGACATGGATTCAAATTATTTTATAAATGTAAAATTATTAGAAAGAACAACTATACCTGAGTTTAAAGATAGTTATGAAAAAATAAACAATTTTTTTAGAGAGATATATGTGCTACTTAAAAACACAGCAAATTTAAACGATAGAACATTTAAAGAAGCTAAAAAGAAATTTAATTTTCCAGAAAAAATAAAAATAGGATTAGGTTACTCTAAAGGAACTACAGGAACAGGTCTAACAGGAAAAACAGCATTAAAAGTGTTGAATGATGCCAAAGAAATAATTGATAAAGGAATAATAGAACCAGAAATTTTTCATTTAATTGGTCTATTTGAAGAAGGAATTGGTCCAGATAGACTAAGTGATATGTATTCTTTAATCATTAGAAAATTATGATTTTGATATTGATAAAGTTGGAGATGCAAAAATTTATAAATTTTTTAGTAGAGAATTTAACCAAAAACAGGTTTTAGATAAAGTAACCAATGAAGAAACAGTAGAAAATATTGTAATAAAAATTTGTGATAAATTTAAAGACTTAGTAGAGAATAATTCAATTTCAAAATTACTATATAATAAAGATAAAACATTTAGAGGAGAAAAATATTGTCAATTATTATTTTTTGCAGTTGCTGAAAGTTATTGTGAAGCTAATAATTTAGATATTAGTCCTGAAACTAATTCTGGTCGAGGAAGTATTGATTTTAAATTTAATAGAGGATATTCAGATAGAGTAATTGTAGAATTAAAACTAACCTCTAATTCTCAATTATATCATGGTATAACTACTCAAATTAAGGAATATGAAAAGGCAGAGAAAACAAATAAAAGTATATATGTTGTAATTGACAATAAACATAGTGAAACTACAATACAAAAATTAAAGAAAACATTTAATGACATTAAAGAAGAAGTAAGACCAATATTAGTAGTTATTGATCCTACAATAAAGGCAAGTGCAAGTGTTTATTAATAAGATATAAGAAAATAAAAAGGAGGGACAAATATTTTGAGTAATATTGAAACGAATCGTATGGAAAACAAAGAACAATTAAATGAAGATTTTGAGCAAGAAGTAATAGCTTTTCTTAATTACAAAGAAGGTGGAATTATATATGTTGGTGTTAGAAAAGATGGACAAGTAGTTGGAGTTGATAATTTAGACCAAATGCAATTACAAATAAAAGATAGAATAAAAAATAATATACAACCATAAACATTAGGACTATTTGATGTTATTGTAGAGAAAATAGATAATCAAGAAGTAATAAAAGTTGTAATATCAAGTGGCACAGAGAAACCATATTATCTAAGAAAAAAAGGAAGAACGCCAGAAGGTTGCTATTTAAGAGTTGGAAGTAGCAAAGAAAGAATGACTTTTGAAATGATTGATAATATGTATGCAAAAAGAGTAAAAAATCAAGAATATGGATATAGATGTATAATAACAGCAACACAAAGAGTATTAGACAGATCAGAAGCTGAAAATACGGTTTATGCTAAAATAGAGTATAAAGGTAGAAAAGAAGTTGAAATGATAGATAAAAAAGCATTAAAAGAAGCAGTTATAAATGCTATTGTGCATAATGACTATTCTTATGGAAATTCTCCAATAATAGAATTATACTCTGATAGAATTGAAATTACATCTGCAGGAGGTTTGCCTCAAGAATTATCAAAAACGGATTTCTTTAGAGGTGTTACTGCACCAAGAAATAAAGAACTAATAAGAGTTTTCAAAGATGTAGATTTAATTGAAAATATAGGTTCTGGAATATTAAGAATTTTGAAAGCATATGATAAAAATTGTTTTATATTTATGGATAATTTTTTAAGAGTCTCATTTAAATATAGAGAAAATCCATTTGAATATGACCAAAAAATTAACCAAGAAAATGACCAAAGAGAATTGAGTAATATACAGAATAAAATAATTAGTTTAATTAATCAAAATTCTAAAATAACACAAAAAGAAATGGCTAAAATATTAGAAGTTTCAAGAGAAAAAATAAAGTATAACATTGCAATTTTAAAAGATATGAACATAATTGACAGGGAAGGTTCAAATAAAATTGGAAAATGGAAGATTTTGAAATAATTTTATTGGTTAAAAATTGACCAATAAATTGACCAATAAATTTTACAAAGGTGGTGAAATAACTTTGCTAGAAAGCTTAGAAAAAGAAGAATTAATAAACATTATTCAAAAGTTAGAAAAAGAAAATAAGGAACTCAAAGAAAAAATATATGGAAAGATTGAAGAAAAAGAAATACCAGAAGAGCAAAAAGTTATTTCAAATGAAGAAAAAGTAAAGATATTTAGGGATATATTTAAAGGAAGAACAGATTTATATGCTAAAAGATGGACAAGTAATAAAACAGGAAAGTCAGGCTACTCACCTGTATGTAAAAACGAATTTAGTACATATAAATGTGATAAACCACGAATTAAATGTAATGAATGTCCTAATAGAGTGTTAGAACCATTAACAGATGAGATTATATTAAAACATTTAAAAGGTGAAATTACAATTGGAATATATCCTTTATTACCAAGAGACATATGCAATTTTTTAGCAATAGATTTTGACAAGAAAACTTACGAACAAGATGTTACTGCATTTTGGAATATATGTGATGAATTAAATATACCTATTTATGTAGAAAAGTCACGTTCTGGAAATGGTGCTCATATATGGATATTCCTTGAAGAAAGTATGTCTGCTAATGTAGTAAGAAAAATGGGAAATATATTATTAACAAAGACAATGGAAAAAGCTTCATTAGACTTAAACTCTTATGATAGACTATTTCCGAATCAAGATACTATGCCTAAAGGTGGGTTTGGTAATTTAATAGCATTACCATATCAAGGAGAAAGTGCAAAAGAAGGAAATACAGTTTTTGTAAATAAGTATTTTGAGCCAGAGAAAAAACAAATAGATATTTTGGCAGATATAAAAAGAATGACTTCAGATGAAGTATATGAATTTGTTAATAAATATAAAGAAGATGACTATAATGAACTAGAAACAGAAGAAATACCATATGATGAAATTCCTAAAAAGGAAAATTTAAAAGATATCATATTTACTAATAATATTGAATGTATATTTGATCATCAAATTTATATAAAAAAGTTAAAACTGTTGCCAAATGAGATAACATATTTGAAAAGATTAGCAAGTTTTACTAATCCAAAATTTTATGAATTGCAAAAATTAAGAATGCCAATATATTATAAGACAACACCTAGAATAATAGCTTGTTTTGAGGAAGATGAAAGATTTTTAATCTTACCAAGAGGGTGCATGGAGAAAATTAGAGAAATATGCGAAAAAAGTAATGTTAAACTAATAATCAAAGATACAAGGGAAGAAGGAACACAAACTGATTATAAGTTTATAGGAAAATTAAATAAAAAACAAGAGAAAGTAAAAAATGAATTATTACAACATGAAACAGGAGTACTTTGTGCAACAACAGGTTTTGGAAAAACAGTGATAGGAGCAAAAATAATTTCAGAATTAAAAACGAATGCTTTAGTGATAGTTAATAGAAACAATTTACTAGAACAATGGAAAGAAAGATTATCTTATTTTTTAGGTATTGATAAAAAAGAAATAGGGCAATGTCGGAGCAAGTAAAGAAAAGTTAAATGGGAAATTAGATATAGCAAGTTTTCAATCCCTGTTTAAAAAGGATAATTTTGAAGAATTAATAAAAGGCTATGGATTGGTAATAGTAGACGAATGTCATCATGTAGCAGCTTTTAGCTTTGAAAATGTATTAAAACAAATTAAAGCAAAATATGTATATGGATTAACAGCTACACCAACAAGAAAAGATGGATGGCATAAAATTATTTATATGCAATGTGGAAATATAAGAGCAAGAGTATCTAATCGTGAATTAAAACAAAATAGAGAAATAGAGCACGAAGTAATTGTTAAGAAAACAAACTATAAATATATTCCAACAGAAGAAAAGGATAAGATACAGATTGCAGAAATATTAAATGACATGTGCCAAAATGTTTTTAGAAATAGTATGATAGTAGAAGATATAAAGAAAAGTGTTTTAGAAGGAAGAATACCAATTGTTTTAACTGAAAGAATAGAACATTTAAAAATTTTAAAAGAAGCCCTAGAAGATTTGAATGTGCCAGTTGTAATATATAAAGGAAATATGGGCAAAAAGAAAACGAGGGAAATACAGGAGTTGTTAAGAGAAGTGGATGAAAAACATAAACCAAGAATTATTTTAGCAACAAGTAGTTCAATAGGAGAAGGATTCGATGACAATAGATTAGATACATTATTTTTAACAATGCCAGTTTCGTGGAAAGGCAGAATTATACAATATGTAGGTAGACTTCATAGAGAGCATGAAGATAAGGAAAAAGTAATTGTATATGATTATTTAGACAATATGAAAGTACTTGAAAAAATGTATAATAGAAGACTAAAAGGGTATAAGATAGCAGGTTATAAAATTATAGAGTAACTTAGAAGGAGAATAAATTGGATAAGAAAAAAGTAGTAAGCCCAATACTAGTATTTTTGATATTTTTCGTAATAATTATAATTACGATTGTAATACAAAACAATAATGTACATACAAAAACAAATAGTCCTGAATATGCAAATCTAAATATCAATCAAGATGAATTAAACATATTTTATTTAAATGTAGGACAAGGAGATAGTACTTTAATAACTATAAATGGATATAATATGTTGATAGATAGTGGAAATGACCAAGATGGATATTATATTGTAGAATTTCTAAAAGCACAAAATATAAAGAAGATTGATTATTTTATACTGACACATTTTGATGAAGATCATATAGGTGGTGCGTATAAAATATTGGAAGATTTAGAAATTGGAGTACTATATATGCCAGGCAATTCTAATAAAACAAAAACTTATAAAAAACTAATATTAACTATCGAAACAGAACATATAAATGTAGATACTACTATAAAAGCATCAAATGAAGTTGAATATTCTTTAGGAAGTGCCAAGTGGAAAGTGTTAAATATTAATGATGAAAATGATTTAAATGATTCATCTATAGTTATTGAAATAGATTATGGGACAAATAAATATCTATTTATGGGAGATGCAAGTACTAAAATAGAAGAAAAGGTAGAATGGAATAAAGTAGATGTACTAAAAGTTGCACATCATGGTTCTAATAGTAGTACAAGTCAAGAATTTTTAGATATAGTTAAACCCAAATATGCAATAATTTCTGTTGATGCTAACAATTCATACAGCTTACCTGATAAAGATATAATAGATAGATTAAATAATAATAAAATAACAATATATAGAACAGATAAGAATGAAACAATATGGCTTACAAGTGATGGAACAGAAATCAAAATAAATTCTTTAAAGTATAATTTAGATGGAACAGGAAGAAAGCAAGCAATAATTTTTGAAAGAAAGTATTTATATGCTTTCTTTTTGATGAATTTTTAAATTGTTCAATTATTTTTTATTACGTGATATAATCCATCATTTTGCAATTGCAAGAAAGATCCATCATTAATTAAATTAACTAAATCTGGCTTATAAACTATTTCTTTTGGAATAGCATATTCTTCATGATTTAAATAGCATTGAAGGTGATTATTTTCTATTTCATTAATATAAAGCATAGTATCTTTAGGTAGTTTAGAGAGCCTATAAGTTACATCAGACTTAACTAAATAATCTTGTAATTCATGTATAAAGTCATCTACAAAAGTATCTTTTAATTTTGTATTATGAAGTGACATATCAAGTTCACATAAGCCGTTATACAAAGAATCTAAAAAATCATTCATGAATAAAACCTCCTTTTGAATTAAACTCTTTTTTGAATAAAAAGTAAATAGATTATACTATGGATTAATGAAAAATTCAATAAAATAAGAAAAATTTCAGGGTAATTTCATCAAATATTACAGAATTGTAATATTTGAAAAAATATGTTAGTATTAATATCGGTGATAAAAGTGAGTATGAACGAGATTTTTAATATGTATTTTGGAATAATAGAAG
>JAGATI010000174.1 GCA_017621295.1 Clostridia bacterium
TTAATAAAAAAAGTTAAAAATATTATTAATAATTAAAATTACTTGAATTAGTATGTAGCTTGGGTGAAGTTTTTTATTTAAGAAATTTACATATATATTTTCTGCAAAACTGATAAAATTTACTATAAAAAAGTAAATTATGTGAAAGAATTTCATCGAGGTTACCGCTAATTTCAAGTACAAAATATAAATAAAAAAGGAGAGATATTATGTTTAAAACTTATAGTACAAAATTAGCAGGAAGAGAATTAACGATTGAAACAGGTAAAATTGCAGGTTTAGCAAATGGAAGTGTAATGGTAAGATATGGAGATACTGTTGTTATGGTAAATGTAACAGCATCAAAAGAACCAAGAGATGGAATAGACTTTTTCCCACTTTCAGTAGATTATGAAGAAAAATTATATGCAGTAGGAAAAATACCAGGAAGTTTTCAAAAAAGAGAAGGAAAACCAGCAGATAAAGCAATATTAACATCAAGAGCAATAGATAGACCACTAAGACCGCTATTTCCAAAAGACTTTAGAAACGATGTATGTGTGGTAGCTACAGTATTATCTGTAGAACAAGATAATTCACCAGAAGTATGCGCAATGATTGGTGCATCTTGTGCACTTTCAATTTCAGATATTCCATTTGGCGGACCAACAGCAGCAGTAAATGTAGGGTATGTAAATGACGAAATAGTAATTAATCCAACAGTAGAGCAAAGAGAAAACTCAAGATTAACATTAACTGTTGCAGCAACAAAAGAAAAAATAACAATGATAGAAGCAGGAGCAGACGAAATACCAAATAATATTATGTTAGAAGCAATAAAAAAAGCTCATGAAGAAATTAAAAATATATGTGAACTTATTTCCAATATACAATCAGAAATTGGTAAACCAAAATTTGAATATAAATCTTTTGTAGTAGATAAAGATGTATATAATGAAATAGAAGTAAACTTTAAAGATAGAATGTACAAAGATGTACAAGCTATAGATAAAGAAGTAAGAGATGAAAATATTACAAAAATTACAGAAGATATATTAGCATACTTTGTAGAAAAATATGGAGAAGAAGAAACAGAAAATAAGAAACAAGATATAGCAGATAGTGTACACGATTTAGAGAAAAAATGTGTAAGAGAAATGATTTTAGAAGAACATAAAAGACCAGATGGAAGAGGAATTAAAGACATAAGACCACTTTCTTGTGAAGTTTCAGTTTTACCAAGAGTTCATGGAAGTGCTATATTTACAAGAGGACAAACACAAGTAATGTCTATTGCAACACTTGGAATGAAAAGTGAAGAACAAATGCTAGATGGTATAGATGAAGAAGATAGTAAAAGATATATGCACCACTATAATTTCCCATCATACAGTGTAGGGGAAGCAAGGCCCTCAAGAGGACCTGGAAGAAGAGAAGTAGGACATGGAGCATTAGCTGAAAAAGCACTAGTTCCAGTACTTCCATCAGAAGAAGAATTTCCATATGCAATAAGAGTTGTATCAGAAGTTTTATCTTCAAATGGTTCAACATCACAAGCAAGTATTTGTGGTAGTACTTTAGCATTAATGGATGCAGGTGTTCCAATAAAGAAACCAGTAGCAGGTATTTCAACAGGACTCGTAACAGATAAACAAAATCCAGATAGATATGTTATGCTTACAGATATCCAAGGACTAGAAGATTTCTTTGGAGATATGGATTTCAAAGTAGGTGGGACAAAAGATGGAATTACAGCTATACAAGTAGACATTAAAATAGATGGCTTGACATATGATATAATAGAGGAAGCTTTCGAAAGAACAAAAGTTGCAAGAGATTATATATTAGATGAAATTATGTTAAAACAAATTGCAAAACCAAGAGAAGAAATATCAAAATATGCACCAAGAATTTTAACTACAAAAATAAGTGTAGATAAAATAAGAGATGTAATAGGACCTGGTGGAAAAATGATTAATAAAATAATTGCAGAGACAGGTGTAAAAATAGACATAGAAGAAAATGGAGATGTATGTGTATATAGTACAGATACTGAAAGTGGAGAAAAAGCATTAAAAATGATAAAAGATATAGTAAAAGAAATAGAACCAGGTGGAATATATGATGGAACAGTTACAAAAATTATGCCTTTTGGAGCTTTTGTAGATTTAGGTACAGGAAAAGAAGGATTACTTCATATATCAAAAATATCTAGTAAAAGAGTAGAAAAAGTAGAAGACGTATTAGGGATAGGTGATGAAATTACAGTAAAAGTTACAGAAATAGATGCTCGGAGGAAGAATAAACTTAAGTATGAAAGATTTAGAAGCAAAAAATGACGAAAATGTTAGTATTACAGAGTAGATAATTAGTGTTTTTTAATTAAAAGTAATATAGCTTAGTTTCTATATAAATTAAATTTATAAATATATAAACCTTTGCTTGGCTAGTATGTACTTTTAAGTAATTGTGAACAATAACATGAAATAAAATGATGAAAAAACTAAAAATTAATCATAAAAAGTTGCAAAAATAAAATAAAATAGTATAATAATATATGAAGTATATTTTTAATAATATAAAAAAGTATTATTAAAGAGGAGAGAAAAAATGGAATATTTATATATGTTACAACAAGCTTTGGTATGGATAGTTACTATATATTGGTTATATCAATTAATGGTAAGTATATGTTCTTTAGTAAAGCTAAAAGATAAACCTATTATTGAAGAGAAAAACAACAGATTTATGGCTATTATACCAGCACATAATGAGGAGATAGTTGTAGGAAACTTAATTGCAAGTTTAAAGAAACAAAATTATCCTAAAGAATTATTTGATATTTATGTAATAGCAGATAATTGTACAGACAATACAGCAAGAGTTGCAAAAGAAGCTGGTGCTATAGTTTATGAAAGATTTGATGAAGAACATAAAACTAAAGGTTATGCATTAGATTGGTTTTTAAAACAAAAAATAGAAGAAAATGCTGAATATGATGCATTTTGTATATTTGATGCAGATAATATAGTTGATGTTGACTTTATAAAAAATATGAACAAAAAATTATGCCAAGGTGAAGAAGTTGTTCAAGGATATAGAGATATAAAAAATCCAACAGACAGTTGGGTATCAGCAGGATATGCAATATTTTATTGGACAATGAATAGATTTTATCATTTAGCAAGATATAATTTAGGTCTATCACCACTAATTAATGGTACTGGATTTATGGTAAAATTCGATTTAATAAAACCTACAAATGGTTTTGATACTGTAACACTTACAGAAGATATCGAATTTTCATTAAAAACAATTATATCTGGTAAAAAATTAGGATGGGCAACAGATGCAATAGTATATGATGAACAACCAGTAGGATTTAAACAAAGTTGGTCACAAAGATCAAGATGGACAGTTGGACATATACAATGTCTAAAAGAATATACAAAACCATTAGCAGCAGCTGTAAAAGAACACAAAACATTAATGAATTTTGATGGTTTATTATATATGCTTGGTAGTATACCAATGTTTGTTTTAACAATAGTTTTATTAATACTAAATTTTGTTATGTATTTTGGAAATGGTATGTCAACTATGGATTTAGTTATTAACTGTTTAAGATATTTATTACCAACATTTTTATTACCAATATTTACTGCAATAATTATTATGATTTTAGATAAAAAACCAATAAAACCTATGATTAAAGGTTTGATTTTATATCCACTATTTTTAGGTTCATGGTTATTAATTAATTTTAAATGTTTATTTAAAAGAGAAACTAAATGGGAAAAGATTAATCATGTTAGAGATATAAAAATTAATGAAGTTTCATAAATAAAAAATGGAATGTATTAGATTAATACATTCCATTTTTTTTGAATAAGTATGGAAAAATAATTTTTATAGTGTTATAATACTAAAGAATGTGTAAATAAATAACCAAAATTACAAAATAAGGAGAAAATATAATGCAAAAAATAGAAGATAATAATAAATTAATAAAAACAGGAAAAAATGTGAAAATTATACATATAATAGTTATAGCAATTGGTGCTATCTTTATGATTTTAGCTGGACTACATACAAATATATGGTTTGATGAAACATACACTTTAGGACTAGTAAATCACAACTTTATAGATTTAATAAAAATTGGAGCAGCAGATGTTCATCCTTTATTTTATTATGTTTTCGCTAAATTCTTTACACTATTTACAGGAAATAGTATAATTTCACTTAGAATTTTTTCAATACTTGGAATGCTAGTATTAAGTATTTTAGGATACACACATATTAGAAAAGATTTCGGAGAAAAAACAGGTATTATATATTCTTTTTTATCAATGTTTTTACCAGTAATGTTACTATATAGTAGTGAAATTAGAATGTATTCATGGGCAGCAGTACTTGTAACATTAACAGGAATATATGCATATAGAATAGTTAGAAAAGAAAGTAATAAAAAAAATTGGATATTGTTTGCTATATTTAGTTTATTAAGTGCATATACACACTATTTTGCAATGATGGCAATAGGAATTATTAATCTAATGTTATTTGCATATACAATAAAAAATAAAAAGTATATTAAGGAATTTTTAATTACAGGAATAAGTCAAATAGTATTGTTTATACCACGGATTAATAGTGTTTTTAAAACAAGCGTTTAGAGTATCTGGAGGATTTTGGATACAAATAAAATATCCAGATATTTTATTTGATATTTTAACATTTAATTATACAGGAATGATAGAATTAAAAATATTAAAAACAATCATTTTTATATTTGCAAGTATTGTTTTAATTTATGTAGCTCTAAAAATAGCAAAAAAGAGAAAAGAAGATTCAAATATAAAAGTGTGTATATGGGCATTAATTGTGTATTTTGGAGTAATACTTGCTTCATTAATATTATCGTTAAAAACAGATATATTTACAACTAGATATACAATTCCTATGATAGGACTACTTATATTTGCAATTAGTTACATATTTTCATTAGAAGACAAAAAATGGATAACTATAATATTTGCAAGTTGTATAATTATGTTATTTGGAATAAATGCTTATAAATTTTATTTAGAAAACTATGATGCAAGCAATCAAAAAATAACACAAGTTATTGATAATAATATACAAGAAGACGACATATTTATATATAGAGAAATAGGAGCAGGTTCAATAGTTGCTATAAAATATCCAGAAAACAAGCACATATATTATAATGCATATCATTGGACTGTAGAAGATGCATATAAAGCATATGCACCACAAATGGAAACTATAGAAGATTTATCTGTTCTAGATAATATCAAAGGAAGAATTATAGTAATAGATGATGGAAGCACAGCACTTTATGATGAACTAAAAGAAAAACAAAATATAGAAATTATAAAAGAACCCGAAAAAATAAACTCATCATACAAAAATCTTAATTTTACTATTTCTATATTAAATAAAACAAATTAATAAAAACCTACAATCACTATTCAAATACATCATAAAAAGATTTTGAAAATAACTCAATAAACTCAATAAAAAAACGATAATTACTATGTAAACTATATAACTAGAAATTATAAAAATTGTAAAAAATATAAAAATTGTAAAAAATATAAAAATTGTAAAAGTTATGAAAATTGTGAAAATTGTAGAGTAGTCCATGTGTATTTATATATAAAAA
>JAGATI010000175.1 GCA_017621295.1 Clostridia bacterium
GAACCATCTACCGACAGCCAAATCGAAAAATAGATGATTCATAAAAATATTTATATAAATACTTCTATGTTTATTTTAGCATAGAAAGTTAGAAAGGACAATAAAAAATGAGTAATTTATATCAATTAACAAATAATTATGAAACTTTATTAAATATGTTATATGACGAAGATATTGATGAACAAGCAATAATAGATACATTAGAAGGAATAGAAGGCGAAATAGAAGATAAAGCAGACGGATATGCAAAAATAATAAAAGAATTAGAAGCAAAACAAAATGCAAGAAAAGAAGAAGCAAAAAGATTAGCTGAAGGTGCAAAAGTATTTGAAAATAGAATAAAAGCCTTAAAAAGCAATTTATATAATTCAATGAAGGCAACAGGAAAAACAAAGTTTGCAACAGATTTATTTAGTTTTAATATTGCTAAAAATGGTGGAAAACAAACATTAACAATAGATGGAGAAGTACCAAAAGAATATACAAAAACAATTGTAGAAAATGATACAGATAAAATAAGACAAGTATTAGAAGCAGGTCAAGAATTACCTTTTGCTCATCTTGAACCAAGAGGAGAAAGTTTGAGGATTAAATAATGGAAGGTGAGTTAGTAATAAAATACGGTGGCCATTGTGATGATCTTATAAATATATTATTAAATAATGGTTATAGCTTGTCAATAGGATTAATAAATGAAGGCAAAGATTTAAAAATATTATATTGCAAATAGGAGGAGATTATGGATATCAATCAATTAAGGAGCTGTGCTTATACAATTTTAGATAATGCACAAGCAATAATGATGGAAGTAAACAGACCAAATCCTTATGGAGGATATTTATTAGAAAAAGCAAGGCCAATAGAGAATGACATACAAATAATAAAAAGACAATGCTTAATTAGTGAAACAGAAAACAATAAAGATATATGTAGTATTTGTGGAAAAAAATATGAAGGAAAAGGAAATATTGCACAACCTATAAATTATGGAACTTGCTGCGATAAATGTAATTCTGAAATAGTAATTCCAAGAAGAGTACAAGATATATTAAATAAGAAAGGAGAAAATCAAAATGGATGAAAACAAAGTTATATTGTCATTAGAAAAATATATGGAAATGTATGATAAGACTAAAAAATTAGAAAATCAATTAAGTCAATTAGGTAGCTTAATTTTAAATTATACAGAATTAAATGATAAAAAAGAAGATTTAAGAATAGATGGTTACGATATGAAATATGGAAGAACTTTAGATTTAGTTAAAGAAATTTTTCCTAAAGAGTATGAAACAAGACTTAAAGCATTAAAGGAGGATGAAGAATAATGGGAATACCAGTATTAATTTTAGGTGAAAGTGGATCAGGAAAAAGTTGCTCATTAAGAAACTTTGAAAAGGAAGATGTAGCCATTTATAACATTGCAGGTAAGCCATTACCATTTAAAAAACAATTAAATAAAGCAGATAATGTTACATATTCACAAATTAAAAGTAATATGCAAAAAGGAAATTTTAAGACTTATGTAATAGATGATTCACAATACTTAATGGCTTTTGAAATGTTTGATAGAGCAAAAGAAGTAGGATACAACAAATTTACAGATGTTGCTTTAAATTTTAGAGGTTTAGTAGATTTTGTAATAAAAAGTACACCTGCAGATACAATAGTATATTTCTTACATCATACTGAAACAACAGATACAGGAAAAATAAAAGCAAAAACAAGTGGCAAAATGCTAGATAATCAATTAACACTAGAAGGTTTGTTTTCAATAGTATTACTTTGTAAAACAGATGGGCAAGAACACTATTTTGAGACACAAAGTGATGGATATACTACTTGCAAAAGCCCAATGGGAATGTTTGAAGCAAAAATAGATAATGATCTAAAAATAGTTGATAACACAATTAGAGAATATTACGAATTAAATAAAAAGGAAGGAGTAAAGGAAGATGCAAAAGCTTAATTTAGATAGTGAATTATTAAAACCAATGCGAGACCAATTAGAAATTACATTAAATAAATTAACTGGAATAGTAGCAACACAAAATAAAGAAGCGGAAATAACATTAAAAATAAATTTAGATAGCATAAAACAATTTGAAGAAGTAGACGAAGAAACAGTAAAAGAATGGGTAGAACCTAGAATTGAATATTCTATAAGCGAAAAAATAAAAGAAGTTAAAAACACTAATAAAGGAAATCTTGGTTTTGATTACCAGGTAAAAGTAGATGAAGAAACAAATGTAACTTATGTACAAAAAATAAATGAACAAACGAAATTGTTTTAAGGAGGAACAAAAATGGGATTACAAAGAAAAGTTGAAAGAAATCAATTAAAGAAACAATGGAAAGAACACAACAAAGGTGTAGCCAAAAAATATAGATCAGAATTTAGAGGGTTCTGGAAATGGTTTCAAAAAAAGAAGAGAGGTGAAAAGTAATGGTAGTAATGATAACTAGTGAAGAATACAAAGAATTAGTAATTAAAGCAAATAAATATGATGAATTACAAAAACCAAAACTATGTGCTGCAGAAGAAAAGAAAGATGCAGATGTAGAAATATCAGTGAAAAAAATAACACCTGAAGAAATGGGCGATATATTAGAGGATTTAAAAAATAAAATTATAGGAGGAAAATAATATGGAAAAACCAGCAGGATATGATGAAGCTCAAAGCTTCGGAGAATTTGAAACACTACCAGCAGGAGGATATAAGTGTTTAATTAAAAAAGTAGTTTGTGAAAAATCACAAAATGGAAAAGAATTTTTAAAAATAGGATTTGATATAGCAGAAGGACAATATAAAGACTTTTATCAAAGAAAATTTGAAAACGATACAAGAGAAGATAAAAAATGGAGTGGTATTTGGGTATTATTCACAGAAGGATATAATCCAGGAACAACAAATCCAAAATTTAAAGGATTAATCACATCTGTTGAAGCTTCAAATCCAAACTTTAAATTTAATTTTGACGAACAAACTTTAGT
>JAGATI010000003.1 GCA_017621295.1 Clostridia bacterium
AAAATTAAAATTTTAAATTATGTTACATATAAATGAATTTCTAGTCAATAAGAAGATAAACAAGAAGATAGATCAATATCAATATCATCCTAATACAAAAGAAGAGTTGATTGATAATATAAATGAAATAATACATAAAGACAATTCAAACATATATTCAAACCATATATATAATTTAAATTGTATTGATACTAGTGCTATAACTGATATGTCTTATTTATTTTGTTTAAATAAGATATCAAATTATGCAGAATATTTTGACATATCTGAATGGAATGTACATAATGTCAATAATATGTTAAAAATGTTTGCTTATTCTGATAAATTTAATTGCAATATAAGTAATTGGGATGTAAGTAATGTGCAGGATATGAATTGTATGTTTGAAGGTTGTAAAAAATTTAATCAAGATATAAGTGGTTGGGATGTAGGTAATGTTACAAACATGCAAGGTATGTTTTATGAATGTTATAATTTCAATCAAGATTTGAATAATTGGAATGTAAGTAAAGTTAAAGATATGCGTCATATGTTTAGTGAATGTAGAAGATTAAAAAATACACCAACATGGTATAAAGAATAAAACATACATAAAAATTAAAATTTTAATGATCATGTTACATATAAATGAATTTCTTATCAACAAGAAGATAAAGTCTACAATAAGACAAAATAACTATAAGTATTTTCCTAAGACAAAGAATGAGCTGAAAGTAGTTATAGCACAATTGTTGAAAAATAATGAATATGACTTAAATTGCATTGATGTAAGTAATATTGATAATATGGAAGATTTATTTATTGACTTTACATATGACGATTCATATAAAAATATGGATATCAGTAATTGGGATGTGTCTAATGTTAAGAATATGAATGGTATGTTTTATAAATGTACTCAATTTAATGGAGACTTATCAAATTGGAATGTAAGCAATGTAAAGAGCATGAGTAATATGTTTATTGAATGTTATTCATTTGAAGGCAAGGGATTGAATAATTGGAATGTGAGTAATGTTAAAGACATGTCTAATATGTTTGATAGTTGTGAAAGATTTAATGAACCAATAGGGAATTGGGATGTAAGTAATGTTAGAAATATGGAAGGTATGTTTCAAAGTTGTGAAAATTTCAATCAGTCATTAAATAAATGGAATGTAAGCAATGTTAAAAATATGTCGTATATGTTTAATAATTGTACTAAGTTCAATAAGTCCTTAAAAAAATGGAATATGTCAAATGTCAATAATGTAAAACGTATGTTTGAAGGTTGTGAATCTTTCAATCAAGACTTAAATAACTGGAATCTTAGTAATGTAAAATCTCTATTTATGATGTTTGCTAATTGTAAGTCATTTAATGGTAATGTATTAAATTGGAATGTCAATAATGTTGAATCTATGCAAAGTATGTTTTATAAGTGCTTATCATTTGAAGGGAATGGTTTAGATACATGGAATCTAAAAAATTTGAAAAATTTATCTAAAGCATTTATGGGATGTGTAAAATTGAATGTTGATTTAGAACATTGGAATATTGACTTAAATAATATACTTGATATGGAGTGTACATTCAATAATTGCTTATCTTTAACAAATACACCAACATGGTATACAGACTAATATACACATATGAAGACAATAAAGGAATTTCTTATAAATAAGAGAATAAAAAACAAAATAGATTCAAGACAAATAAGATATACACCAAATACATATGATGAGTTGTTTGATGCAGTAACTGAATTGTTGTATAATGATGAATATGATCTTAATTGTATAGATACATCAAACATTACGGATATGCATGATTTGTTTTGTGAACCAAATTTAATTAACATATCCTATAAGGTTGTTGATAATGCTAACAATATTGATGTTAGTAATTGGGATGTCAGCAATGTAAAGAATATGCATTCTATGTTCTACAAATGGAGATATGATAAAGTTGAAGGTATAGAAAATTGGGATGTTAGCAATGTAGAAAATATGAGCGGGATGTTTTCTAAATCAACAATGTTCAATCAAGACTTAAATAATTGGGATGTTAGCAATGTTAAGAATATGAATGCTATGTTTGCCGGTTGCATAAATTTAAATCAAAATTTTGATAACTGGAATACTGAAAATGTAACAGGTGCAAGATATATGTTTGAAAACTGTGCAGAATTTGAAGGAAATGGATTAGACAAATGGAATATGAAAAGTCTTAAGAATGCACTCAGTATGTTTGACTGTTGTGAGAAGCTAAATGTTGACTTATCAAGTTGGCCAAGTATGGACTATTATCTTCATACTGATATGTTTTATAGATGTGATCTTATGAATGCAAAACTATATCCTTCATCAAATAAATAGAATTTTTGATTTCATTTGTTTTATTATTAATATATAAATAATGCAGTTGAGATAACTTTATCAAAACATAAGTCATAGTTTGTTCGTTCAATTTTCATATATATGCAAACAATATATATTTGTTTGTATGCATATGTTATATTGGACGTTTTTTATTTTAGAATATATACAAAAATTATATGACATAACATAAATGGCAACAAAGAAATGTATGGTATTTGAAACTCTTGGTTCTGTCAAAGGTATGACAGTAAACGAGAGTGGTGCTGATGGTTTGATGCGTATTTCTGGTGTATTTGGTGTTTGTGGTGTTAAGAATGGAAACAACCGTATATACGACAAATCTAATTATGCTAAGATGGTTGAGACATTGCAACGTCAAATACTTTCTGAAGGTTGTCCTGGTGAGCTTGAACATCCAAACAGTATGAATATAGATTTGAACAATGTTTCACATAAGATAGAATCTATAGAGATGAACGAGGATGGTACTATTACTGGTACTGTTGTATTGTTAAACACCCGTAAGGGTAAAGATGCTCAAGCTATGATAGAAGGTGGGCTTCCTCTATATATTAGTTCGCGTGGAGCTGGTTCTATAGATGAATCTGGTCATGTTACTCTATCTACTATTAAGACATATGACTTAGTAGGTACTCCAGGATTTTCACAAGCTAAACTTACTCTTAAAAAGAATCAGACATTTGAATCTTTGAATGAATCTTTAGAAGATGGCAACATTATGTATGCTATTGTTGAGAATGAAGATGAAGATCCACTTGGACTTGATAGTAAAGATGATAAGAAAAAGAAAGACAATGATGGAGATTCTAAAGAAAGTAAGAAACATGATGATAAAGATTCTTCTGAAGATGAAAAACCTAAGAAGAAGGATAATTCAGAAGATGAAGATGAAAAATCAAAGAAAAAGGAAAAAGAAAAGGAAGAAGGTAATGATAAAGAAAAATCAGAACCTAAACCAAAAAAAGAAGAAACAGAAAAAGACAACAAAGATACTGATAAAGTAAACATGGAAGATTTAAAGAATTCAATTGACAAATTAACAGAACGTATAACTAGTCTTGAAGCTGGAATGCATATTGCTAAGGAATCTCTTAAGTGCAAGAATTCTGAAATACAAGAACTTAACAGTCGTTTAGCAGAAAAGGATCGTTCATTGAAATATTTAGAAGAATCAGTATATGATTTGACAAATAGAGTAGATGATCTTTCTCCAGTAGACTATGGATTTATTGAACATGCAATTAATGAAAGTGTTGCTGCTGTAAAACGAATCAATGGAGGTAATAATAACATTGACAATATTGATGACATTAAAGAAGAAATTCTTGATGAAGCATTAGAAAATATTCAAAAATGGGCAACAAAGTCATTACTTCCAAGTATTGAATCTTGGGTAAATGAAGAATATACTCCTGAAATAAAAAAATGGGTATGTGAAGACTTTGCTTCTGGTGTTCAGGATTGGATTGTAGAGGAATATTCTGATGAGATTCAAAAGTGGGTATGTGAGGACTTTGCTCCTAATGTTCAAGAATGGATTTGTGAGGAATTTGCTCCTAATATTGAAGAGTGGATTTGTGAGGAATTTGCTCCTGAAATTGAAGGTTGGGTGAATGAAGAGTTTGCTCCACAAATTGAAGGATGGATTACTGAGGAATTTGCTCCTGCTAACAATCAACAAGTAAATGAAAATGTTTCTGCTTATATTGAATCACAAAAGCAAAATAAATATGACAGCATTGATAGAATGCTTACTGCTCTTGAAGAAAGCAAGAACAATGTAGATGTACAGACAGCTTTAGCTTCTCTAAATACAGACAAGTATTCTGCTAATCCTATTGTTGAAGGTATGCCAGCAGAATATAAGCCAATGTGGGAGATGTTGAATGAAGAACGTAAAAATGAGATTCTTCGTCAAGCTCGTGCATATGACTTTACAAAGAAGGGTGTAATGGAATCATTTTGGGCAACCGTAAAGTTTAAAAACAATGAATCAAAACCAGTAAATGAAAACATTCAACCTACATATCATAATGCTATCATTAATCAAATGAAGCGTTTACGTCATTAAAATATACTTTAATCAATAATATATATGGTATCATTTCAAGAATATATACAAGAAAGCTATGCTTATACAGATGAAGAAATGATGATTGATGAAGGTCTTAAAGATTTTTTTACTAAAGCTGCTGAACTATTCAAAATCAATATGAAGGGATTTGTTGGTTCATTAAAAAACATATCTAATGAGACAGTAAAAGAATTTTCTGGAATATTGTATAAGGCTTCAAAGTCAGACAACCGTAAGGATAAGCAAAATGCCAAGGCTGTAGCTGTAGCTTTTGAAGAGACTATTCATGATAAGAAAGTAGAGTCATTCATTAAGCTTGTAGACAATATGAGCAAAAATATAAGCAAATATGATCCTGTATTTATGCTCAGAACTGCTAGAATGCTTAAGAGCTTATCAAAAGACTTCAATGATAAGAAGGGCATAAAGATTGCTGATGACTTTATTGACAAGATTACTAATGACATAAAGGCACAAACACCAAAGTCAATAGATAAAGCTAATAGGGAAATTGAAAGTACAGATAATAAGCTTACAAAAAATTCACAAGATCCTGCTACAGAACTACAAAAGAGTGCATCACTTGACATTATATTTCGTGCACTTAAACTTGGATATTTTGAAGTAGACAATAACTTCCCTGGAATGAAAGATGCTGTGATTCCAAGCAATTCTAAAGGTGAGACTTATTTATGTACAGGTGATAATGTTCAATATGTGTTTGATCTTGAAAAGATGAACATTACAAAAGACGAAATAAATAAGATGTTACGTAGAATGCAAGCAACCAAAACATTAAAATATGTTAGAGTTGCTGGAGCAGCAGAATATAGAGCTAAAGAAAAAGGTTGGATTATATTGTCTAAAGACAAATAAAAAGTTTGTCTTATTTAAAGACAAATAAAAAGTTTGTCTTATTTAAAGACAAATAAAAAGTTTGTCTAAAGACAAATAAGTATTTAGCTGGTATATACAATTTAACCAAAAGGTATTTTCTAATTTATTTTTATATAAATTGTTGGTGGAGCAATATTGCTCCACCTAACATAAATTTTATTTTGAAAACAATCTAATCACTTAAATGTGATCATAACAAAATTATTTCTACATAAAAACTTAAATGTTTATTACAGAAAACAATGGCACTGAGATGTGGACCAAAATGTTGAAGGAGAACTTCAATGTTACTGATAATGACAAATTGTCTTGGGTATCTCAATATGCTGCTAACCATGAAATTCATGAGGCTGCTCTTAGTGGTGCCGCTGTAGCTACACAAGCTGCAACTGTTCCAACTGGACTTCAGCCATCTACAGTACTTCCTGGAGCTAACGGAGTATCTCCTCTATATGCTACTCCTCTAAATACTGTTGGTATGGGCAATCCTGCTGCTCCTGGACCACTTCCAGTAAATACTACAGCTCCTGGTAATTTTTTCAGTCAGACCCCGGGTTCTGGTGATATTCCAGTATCTACACTTCCAATGGCATTGAATGTTGCACTTCTTACTATTGGTCTTGAACTTGTACCTGTAATTCCTGCTAAGGGTCCTTGGGCTCTTCTTACTTATATGGACTTCCCATATGCTGGTGGTAAGTTAGGTAAGCGTAATGAGGTTGTAGGTCTTGATGGTATTGGCGAAGGTCGTGAGAATAAGCCACTTTACTTCAAGGTTGTTCTTCCTGGTGATGTTATTGCAGCTCTTCGTAATGAGGTTGCTGAATCTGACTTCATTACATTCACAACTACTGATGCTGATGGTAACAAACGTGCTGCTAAGGGTGTATTCAAGAGCTTTGGCCGTATGGATGGTGGTGTAATCATTGAGGTTGCCGAATCTGTACTTGGTGAAGGTGATACAAAGACTAATATCTCTCTTGCTGAAGTATTTGCTTTTGCTAAGCTAAATGGTGTTGAAGTTGGTGTTGCTAAATTTGCTGATGGTAAGTATGGTGATGTAACTGTTGTTGATCTTGGTGAAGTTGCTGACGCTACTAAGTTTGCTAAGGTTGACTTTGCACAGACAATGGTTGACTTCATTGATGGTTTTGCTAACTTTGCTACTGGTAAGAAGGAATCTATGACACGTGCTCAGAATGAGACTGGTACTGGTAACGTTATTGGTCTTCGTCTATTCAGCAAGTGGATCCAAATGGGTTCTTATGAGGTTACAGGTACTGTTACACGTCAACAGTTACAAGATCTTCCTCTTTATGGTGTAGATGCAGTTGCTAAGGTTATGGAAGCTATGCAGAATGAAATTACACAGTCAATCAACGCTCGTATTCTTGAGCATGTATTTGCACTTGGTGTAACTAATGCTGTAAATCAACGTAACTTCCAAGGTGTAGACTTCAACTTACAGATGGGTACATCTGATTTGAATATGTCTAACTCTACAATCAAGCACTACAAAGACATCTATGGTGTTGATCATAAGAATACTTGGGGATTCATTAAGAATTCAGAAGTAAACACATCTGCTGAGAACTTACATACACGTCAACGTCGTATTGCATCTCGTGTACTTGGTGCAGCTAACTTAATCATGGTTACTGGTCGTCGTGGTCGTGCTACTTGGATTGTAACAAACGCACAAATTGCTACAGCTCTCCAAGATTGCTCTGGTTATGTTGTTGCTCCTATGGTCAACAATATGGCACAAGATGGTTCACAAAATCTTTACATGAGTGGTACTCTTGCTGGTCTTAAGGTATATGTTGATCCTTATATGACTTGGGAAGATACACGTATTTGTGTTGGACGTAAGGGTAATGGTAATGAGCCTGGAGTGGTATTCATGCCTTACATCTTAGCTGATACTGTAAGCATTACAGCTGAAGGTACAATGGCTCCTAAGATGTTGATCAACTCTCGTTATGCTATTGCAGACGCAGGGTTCTTTCCCGAAACTCAGTTCTATACTTTTTCAGTTAACTCACCTGAGTTCGGTATACTCTAAAATTTATATAAGGCAAGCTCCTCGCCCTCTATATAAGAGACCAATCAAATTAGTCACTTGGTTGGCCGGAAGGTGGAACGAAAGTTCCACCTTTTTATTTGAATTATAGCTAGTAAAATAACTATATTAATAAATTTATGCATACTAGTTATCAAATGCAAAATAATAGACACGACAAATTATTAAAGATATTATTTCCAAATAGAAGAGGCTTAAATCAAAAGAAATGGAGCAAAATAAACAACTATCCAAATATAGTAGAATATCTAAATTGTAGATATTCAGATTCATTTAATATATTAGAATCTATAAAGAGAATTAAGCTGAATATAGAAGAAAAACCTAAATGTACATATTGTGGTAGTCCAACAATATTCATAGGCAAACAAACAAAAATGTTTACAAAATATTGTTCTAATTCATGTAGAGCAAAAGATGTAAGTTGTCACATATGGCAACAAGCACAAAGAAAATACAATAAAGAACACTATGGAGTAGAATATAATTTTCAAATACAAAAATGTAAAGACAAAAGAGAAGCTACATTAATAAGAAAATATGAAAATTCAAATTCAAATAAAATCCCATATACACATATAATATTTGAAATAGCAAATAAAAAACTATTAGAAAAATATGGTTGTACATTTGGTGAAATGATGAAACAACCAATATTTAAGCAAAAACGAATAGATACTTTAAGAAAAAATGGCACATTCAATACATCTAAACCTGAAGACAAATCATATGAACTATTAAAAGAATTATATCCTGATGTAATAAGACAATATAAAGATAATATAAGATATCCGTTTGCCTGTGATTTCTACATACCAAGTCAAGATTTATTTATAGAATGCCAATATTGTTGGACACATGGCAAACATCCTTATGATGAGAATAATTCAGAAGATGTAGATAAGTTAAACAAATGGAAAGAAAGATATGGAAATCATTGGTGGCATACATGGGCAGAATATGATCTCAAGAAAAGAAATATTGCAAAGTCAAACAATTTGAACTATATTGAATTTTGGAATATAAATGAACTTAAAGATTGGATAGATGAAAGAAGACAAGATAAAGACAATACAATATGATGTACCTTATACATATGAGAATTCTGACAATCCATGGTTGATGGAATCCAAAAATTCTGACATACCAGATAAGAAGATATTGAATATAGATGGAAATGACATTACAGCTACATATATGTGGTCATTGAATGTAGAACAAAGAAATGAATTGTTAAATAAGGTATATGAGCATTATAGAAATGAAGGATTTCCTTATGAGACATATGATGACAAATTCTTAATAGACAATTTCAATAAGCTTATAAAAGCAGATGAGACCAAGGTGCTTACCAAAGATGGATTTATATCTAATTTTGGCCAGTTATGCTTACCTGTTTGTAGGCATTTTTGTTATGATAAATTCTGGAAAGCAAGTTCAGAATCTATGATGTCTATAGAAGATGTATTCAATAATGATGAACTGTTCATTAAGACACTTAAGAATCGCATGGGATGGAATGTGTCTAAAGAAGGTGGTGAGGTTAGACCTTATATGTTTACATTAAACAATGCTATGATAAGATGTGGCATAAGAAATTCTGGACAAGGATATGGTGTATCTAACTTTAGACCAATAATAGCAAAATTCATATATAAGAGATATCTTAAAGACATTGATAATCCAACAATATATGACTTTTCTGCTGGATGGGGAGCACGTTGTTTAGCTGCTATGGCTTGTGGATATAAATATATAGGAGTAGATCCTCTTACATCTAAAAATATAAATGAGATGATTAATTTCTATAATATTGATGGTAGTTATGTATGCTATAATATGTGTTCTCAAGATAATAGACTAATGTATATGTTACCAGAAAATATAGATCTAGCATTTTCTTGTCCACCATATTTTAATCTTGAGGTTTATTCTAAAGACAATAGACAATCTTATAATGAATTTGACAACTATGAAGAATGGATAGACAAATACTGGAAGCCAACTGTTGAAATATGTCATAGCAAATTAGCAATAGGTGGTAAGTTTGTATTCATAATAAAAGATAAATATGGTAAGCTTGAATTGAAAAAATACATGGAAGATACTATATTGAATCAAGGATTTGAATTTGTAGAACAATTTCAATATAAGACATCTGTAAATCATTTGTCAGGTAAAGTTAAGACACATAGAAACATAAAGAATAACGAATATATATTGACATATGCTAAACTACATTAATGATTTATCTATATACGGTTTGATGAATAAGAATTCATATATAAACTATGATACTAATCATCTTTCATTCTATAAGACAAAAAATAAGAAAAGGGTAGTATTCTTTAGAAGATATGATGATGTAGATGAATCTGTATATGATCAAATAAACTATATGTATATGGATGATGATCCTCATGACAATAGAGCTGTATGTATGGAACAGATAGTATCTATATTAGACAATCATATGTTTGAGGATATGCCAGGTAAGAAATATAGAGAAATTAGAGAGACTATACATAAATATAAGAACTACATAACAATAAAGCCAATAAATAAAGATACCAAAGATGCTGTCATAGATATGATAGAAAGATGGAGATACATGGAAAATGGTGGTATGAAATTTGGTTGGCAAGAGCATGCAGGAATAGATAAAGCTATAATAGATAGATATATCAAATATGACTGGAGAGAATCTATCATAGGTATGTCATTTTGGATAGACAATTTATGTGTAGGATATTCAATGATAGAACGGTTTGCATCTGGAATAGATAACGACATATTAGAATACAAATATCTTACAAGAAAAGTAACAAACAATCCTGGATTGAGAAATTTGACAGAATATATAGATTGGCTTACATTCAAACAACTATATAGAAATCATAAGATATATCATCCAGAATCAAATAAGTTCTTAGTAAACTGGGGTTGTTCAACAGGGGGTGTTCATTGGTATAAGACACATAAGTGGCCAGTATATTCAACAGAAAAGAAATGGTTTTTGACTATAAAGAACTCAGCAAAATAATTGCTGAGTTCTTATTTTGTATATATATGAAATACAAATCACTATTATTATATAATTAATGACTTTATATATAATTATATATAAAATACAACAAATATTTATTTCTATTTTATATTGATAATATGGTAAATGAAGTGACAAAAAAAAAACATATTGTTTAGTTCTGTAGAAAATTTAGATCTATGGGATACATTAAAAGTATCTAGTGATTCTACAGATCAAAATTATCAGATAGGTGGTACAGGAGAACAAATATTTGGAGAACCTCAAATAAAGTACAATTATGTTGTATTTATAGAAAAAGAGAAGCTGATATGGAATAGAGGCACATTTTATTGTGAGAATAAAGGTGGAAATAATGATAGTGGAGAATTAGCTGGATTTCCAACATATCCACAATTTGAAGAAAATGCTTCATACAGTCTTAAGTTAATACCTAATTTGTCAAATGATGGTTGGCAACTTATATGGGTTAAAGACAATGAATAAATATAATTGCAACATTATCAAATGAGTAAGTTTTCTAATATAACAAAAGAAAATCTGTCTAACAATTTTTATAATAAGACAGACATTGATGAGCAAATGAAAGATGTTGCTCATATTGTAGATGATCCAAACATTCCAGATGACAGTATAGATGATATAATAAAAGACAATCTTAAGATTGAATTTGATGAGCATTACATATATCTTAAATATGCTGGAACAACATTAAGCAAAATTCCAAGAGTTGGTGTGTCTGTTGTACCTTGTATTGGGATATCATTTGACATTGAAAAAGATGAGATACGAAGTGCAACTATGGGAGAAACACATCTTCCACAAAAATATACAGTTGAACCTTCTGATTGTACAGAAACAATACAATTTAGTTCTTCTAATATCAATGTGGCAACAGTAAATCCAAATACTGGATCTATAACTATAGTCAATGATGGTGTTACAACAATAAAGGTTGTTTGTGGAGAATTTTCTGCTAGCTATGAGCTTACTGTAGTCAATCTTTCTGTTTGTAAGATTATAGTAATTACCGATAGTGACAAACAAATAATAAAGCAACTAAATTCTGGAGAAACAACATATCAAGCAAGTATTGAAAGTATCGATCCTGTTGACTGTGTAGCAACCAAGACGTATAGTGTGGAATCATTGGTATATACAAATACAGCTGGAACACAACAAACTCTAATACCTTCAATAAATTCCGAAACTGGATTAGTTACATTTAATGTTGACAATGGTGGTATAGGTAGAATAACTGTAAAATGTGGTGATGCTACAGATACAACAGATGTATATTGTGTAAGATATCCAGGATGTATATGTTCTATAACTGTATCAAATTCATATGCACAAAACGGAATATATATTGCATCTAATGGAGATAGATTTGCAGTTCAAACAGAAAATGGTATATTTAATGAGATGTTTGATGGTGATGTAATTACATTCAAACATGTTAAGATAACAGAAAGTACAAACTGGATTAAGTTTGGTATGACACCAATATTTACAAACTATACAAATAAAATGTTTGGTATATCTGGTGGGTATGTGTTCTATGAAGGCGCAAGATATCAAGATCCAGGTTGGCAAACAACAGGTACTATGACTGTTACAAGAACAGGAAATGTTCTTATATTTGACAAGAACAATGTTGAAACAAACATAAATCTTAATGATTCTTATAGAAATGGATGTACATTTGTAATTGGTGTAAATGGTGGCATAGCATCTAATCCAATAATATGGAACGGTATACAATATAGAAATATGAATGATTTTTCAGATAAGTTGTTGAATGAAATTGTTTCTATAAAGAAGAATGGAGTATTGTTGTTTGGTTGTGAGTTGATAGAGTTTAAGATAGACAATACACCATACTTATGTAAGTCAGGAATTACATGGAATGACTTTTGCAATCATGTTGGATATAATAAGCTTGGATTGATAATATCTGGTGAAGAAATTCATACTAGTGACAATTTGAAGAAACTTACAGGTGTATCATTGACAGATGTTATAACAGATGGTACAGAATATGTTACAGAAACAATTTCTGTAGTATAAATATAAATAATATTTTACAATGGCAACAGTAATTAAAGATAAAGATGGCAATCTGATTGTTAGACCTATAAGTCATGTAGCTACTGACAAACAAGTTAAGTCACAATTGCAGGCTCTTATAGATGATGGCCAGTTGGTAAATCAAGAGATATACAACAATACATATAACCAGACAATAAGCATATCACAATCCGACATATCAGCAAGAGATGCTATAATAAACTCAATAGATATTGAGTATGGTAGAATAAACAAGGAGGCTTCATATTATTTCTTACGTATACCTAAATATGACATCAATGGAAATAAGATAACACCTAAAGTAGCATTAACATCTTCTGATGGTGAGCCAAAAAGTCCTAAGATGTCAGCAATGAATTATGCTAAGACTAAAGGATTAGCAATATGTTGTAATGCTGGATTGTTCAATACAGGGAGTAGAACATCATCAAGAAAACAATGGCCGGAAGGTCCATTAATAATAGATGGTATAGATAAGACTATATATAAAGTTACTGCAGAATATACAGGAGACAAATCTGAATTCAACTATTATACAGATGTTACATCTACAGATAAAGACTATGGTGGTTCTTATTATGTACAAACAAACTCTTCTGGTGTACAAGTAACATCTTATCCATGGATGGTGTCCGATATGGGTACAAAAATATCATCAACTGAATGCTATCCATTATTGATAGATGCTAATGGAGATTTCTGTACATTGTCATCTGAAGATAGAAAGTCAGATGACTATCTACCAAGCAGCCTTATAGCTGCTGGATATAAGTATGCTGTTTGTGGATGGGGTAGATTAGTATACAACTATTTAGATGATTCATTGTCATCTGATGAGATTGTCCACGGTGGAAAGTATATAAGACAACTTGTAGGGCAGTTTCAAAATGGCGACTATTTCATAATGTCCGTAGATAAGATTGGATATAGTGGAGCAACCGCACCTAAAGTCAATGAGGCTGGTGCAAGCTATGCTGACTTAGCACAATTGCTAATAGGAAAGGGTGTTAAGTTTGCATATTCACTTGATGGTGGTGGATCATGTGAGACTGTACTTGGTAATAGACATGTCAATCCAATATTTGATGGTACAGATGGTAGAGCAGTACCTACTATAATATATTGGAGTAAAGACTAACATATGTGTTGATATATATATTGAAAGTTGGACAAATTGTAACTATATTCAATTTGTCCAACTTTTATTTTAATATATAGAGATAATGATATGCAGACAAAGTTCTTAATAAACAGCAAAATAACAAATCCAATATTGTCTAATAGATGTTATGACTATCATCCAACTAAAAGGGATGAGTTGTTAAACATCATATATTCGTTGTTTTTTAAAGAACAGTATGATTTGAATTGCATTGACACATCAGATATAACAGATATGTCTAATCTGTTTTCAACAATACCAAATAATGTAATGACAGAATATATACAAGAAAATTTGAACATATCTGAATGGGATGTCAGTAATGTAAGATATATGAATGGTATGTTTGAAGGTTGTCTATATATTAAAGACTTAGACTTAAGTGATTGGGATGTAAGTAATGTTATAGACATGAACAACATGTTTAGAAATTGTGGATCATTTAATAGTGATCTTGGAAATTGGAATGTCAGTAATGTAAAGTCAATGATTTGTATGTTTGACAATTGTCAAAAATATGAAGGCAATGGAATATATAGGTGGAATGTTAGCAATGTCAACAATACAAAGCAAATGTTTTGTAATTGTAAGAAATTCAATCAGAATATAGGATGTTGGAATGTAAGCAATGTTAGAAATATGTTTGCAATGTTCAGATATTGTAAATCATTTACTGGAGATGAATTATATAAATGGAATGTGGGTAATGTAATGTATATGGGTGATATGTTCTATTGTTGTTGTAAGTTCAATGAAAACATAAACTGTTGGGATGTGAGTAATGTGACAGACATGTCTCATATGTTTGAAGGGTGTGAAAGTTTCAATCAACCATTAAATGATTGGAATGTCAGTAAAGTCAAATATATGCATAATATGTTTGATAATTGTAAGAATTTCAATCAATCATTAGACAAGTGGGATGTAAGCAATGTAGAAGAATTTAGAGAAATGTTCGAATATTGTTTAAATTTGCAACAAGATTTCTCTGACTGGTACATAAATCCTAATATACACAAAATTAAGACTAATAATATGTTTTATAGAACAAAATTAAATAAAAGTATGTTACCAAACCATATAAACAACAATTAATTATGAAACATATACATGAATTTCTTATAAACAAGAGAATAAATAAGAAAATAGATAGCAAAACTCCAGCAAAATACAAGGCTACAACTTATGAAGATTTACAAGATGCTATATTAGAATGCTTCAATGACAATAATCCTAACTTAAATTGCATTGATGTAAGCAACATAACAAAAATGTCTAATTTGTTTAAAGACATAAATGACTTACATCCAAGATTGTCTTATGATATATGGAGAAAACTAGATATGTCAGAATGGGACACAAGTAATGTAAGATCTATGTATTCTATGTTTGATGGTTGTAAGCATTTTGATGGTGATGTGTCAAATTGGGATGTTACTAAAGTAGATAACATGGATGCTATGTTCTATAATTGTGATGAATTCAAAGGAAAGGGATTGTCTACTTGGGATGTAAGCAATGTGAAGCAAATGGGTCATATGTTTTGTATGAATCAAAATTTAGATGACAAAGAGATAGAAGACTGGAAAATAGACAGTGTTGCAGATGTTGAATGTATGTTTGCAGGTTGTCAGGCATTCAATCCTGACTTAAGCAAATGGAAATTGCCAAAAACATTGACTTATTTGAACAGTATGTTTGAAGATTGTGGTGCGTTTGAAGGTAAAGGGTTAGAAAATTGGGATGTGAGTAATATTGAAACGATGTATGAAACATTTTCAAATTGCATAAATTTCAATCCTGATTTGTCTAACTGGAATACATATAATTTAGTTAATATTAATCAAGCATTCTATAACTGTATATCGTTTGATGGTAAGGGATTAGAAAATTGGAATGTAAAGAAATTAAAGCAAGCTGAACAAGCGTTTCAAGATTGTGAATATTTTAATCCAGATTTAAGCAATTGGAACATATTTACAAGTAAAGATTCTACATTCTATATAAATGTAAATGTAAGATGGATGTTTCGAGGTTGTTCAAGATTCAATTGTAATTTGAATAATTGGGATTTTTCTAATGTAAGTGAAAATCAATATGAACATATTTTCAGTGATACAAGTATGAAGAGAAAAAATATGCCAAAAAATATGAAATTATAGTTATGAGACATATAAATGAATTTCTTGTAAATAAGAGGATAAATAAGAAAATAGACAATATACAATATATACCAAAGTCAATTGATGAGCTTAAGAACTTAATAAAAGATTTGTTAGATAAAAAGATATATGATTTGAATTGTATTGACGTCAGCAACATAATTGATATGCAATATTTGTTTTATGATATTGGTATGTCTGCAATAGAAGAGAAAAGTATTGACATAAGTCTTTGGGACGTGAGTAGTGTTAGATTTATGCAAGGAATGTTCAAAGACTGTAAGTTGTTTAATTCTAATATAAGTAAATGGGATGTAAGTAGTGTTAGAGATATGTCTACTATGTTTAGTTGTTGTGAAAGCTTCAATCAAGACTTAAGTAATTGGAATATAAGCAATGTCACAAGTACTATAGGAATGTTTGAATTTTGCTATAAGTTTGAAGGCAAAGGATTGAAAAATTGGGATGTTAGTAAAGTTGATGGTGCATATGCAATGTTTTTAGATTGTACAAAATTCAATGAAGACATTGGAAATTGGAATGTTAGCAATATTATAAATATGTCTCATATGTTCAGTAATTCTGGATTTAATCAAGACATAAGTAACTGGGATGTAAGCAAATGTGTAAACTTTACTAATATGTTTGCATTTGATAGAAATTTCAATAAGGATTTGTCAAAATGGAACATTAATAAAGATGCATATACAAAAAATATGTTCAATCAATGTACATCATTAAAAATTAAGCCAAGTTGGTATAAAGAATAAAGCATATATGAAGCACATATAAAAATTAAAATTTTAAATTATGTTACATATAAATGAATTTCTTGTCAACAATAAAATAAATAAGAAGATTGATCAACACATATATCATCCTATAAACAAAAGAGAATTGTTAAAATCAATTAATGAATTGATGTTTTTAAATGAATATGACTTCAATTGCATTGATACTAGTCTTATAGATGATATGTCTTATTTATTCAATAATGTAAAATATAGTAGAGATAAATATATAGATGTAAGCAATTGGGATGTAAGCAATGTTAGGGATATGTCTTATATGTTTGATGGTTTGTCATTCTTTAATGGTGATTTGTCCAATTGGAATGTCAGTAAAGTTGAAAATATGAAAAGAATGTTTAATGGTTGCAATAGATTTGAAGGAAATGGATTGGAATATTGGAATGTTGGTAATGTAAAGAATATGAGAGAGATGTTTGTTGGTTGTAATGAATTGACTTCAAATTTGAATGAATGGAATGTAAGCAATGTAACAAATATGTCACAAATGTTTTTGAATTGTTCAAAATTCAATGCTGACATAAGTAATTGGGATGTAAGCAATGTGGAGAATATGAACAGCATGTTCAACTTATGTAGAGAATTTAACCAACCAATAGGAAAATGGAATACTAACAGCCTAATGTTCTTAGGAGAGATGTTTAAGAACTGTTCAAAGTTTGATCAAAACTTAGACAATTGGAATTATAAAAATTTCAGAAATGTACAAGATGCATTTCTATATTGTCCAAGTATGAGCAAATTGCCAAAGTGGTATATATAAGTATTTTGAAATTTTTGAATGTTGTTACTATAAAAATTGAAAATTTTAAATGTTATTACTATATTTGTATTGAACAAACAACTAAATATATATGAAACAACATTTTCTCATAAACAACAAAATTGTCAATAAGATAAATCAGAAGTATTATCCAAATACTAGAGATGAATTAGATGAAATTATAAGTTGTCTTATTAATGATGGAATATATAACTTAAATTGTATAGATACATCTAAGATAATAAATATGAATTATCTATTTCAATCAATACCAGTAGAAGCACAAAAAGAATTAGATATATCAGATTGGGATGTAAGTAATGTTATAAGTATGGATTATATGTTTTGGGGAGATAGATTTTTCAATTCTGATATAAGTAACTGGAATGTAAGTAATGTTAAGACAATGCAAAATATGTTTGCATCATGTGACAATTTCAATTGTGACATAAGCAATTGGGATGTATCAAATGTTGAAAATATGTATAGTATATTCTATCATTGTTTATCATTTAATCAACCTATATATAAGTGGAATGTAAGTAATGTTAAGAATATGGGATATATGTTATCATATTGTGACAATTTCAATCAACCTTTAGATTGTTGGGATGTAAGCAATGTTGAGACTATGGAGCATATGTTCTTTGGATCTTTAAAGTTTGATCAATATATTGGAAATTGGAATATCAGCAATGTTGATAATATGGAATATATGTTTGCATACTGTCGATCATTTTCAGGAAAGGGTTTAAAGAACTGGAATTTAGACAACATACATAAAAAAGAAAGAATGTTTTCCTGTTGTAATTTTTTAAAAATGACATATTAGTGTAGACATGTCTCTCGCCCTTTCTAAGACACTT